>DAOMOU010000071.1:0-7464 GCA_035444525.1 Gammaproteobacteria bacterium
CGAGCTCACGGGTGTCGAACAGGTCGACGTAGATATCGATGTACTTGTCCTTCACGTTCGGCCAGCTGGTCGCCTCCGCGACTCGCTCCATCTGGCCCTGGTGGAAGGTAATGAATCTCGAGCGCAACTCTTCCGGCACTTCCATGGCATTGATGAGGTTCGACAACATGGCTTTGATTTGCGGCCTCGCCTGCTCGTAAGCCTCCTGCAGCTTCATCAGTTGCACAAGCTCCTCGGCCCGCTGTCGATCCTCAGCCGCCCAGGACAAGTTCATGGGCGATAGTGCCAGGGCAGCGATCAAGCCGATCAGTTTCATCTTCGTTTCCCCCGTTGCGCGTCCGGGCGGACATGCTCGAATTCAGCGAACTCGCCGGCTCGGCTTACTGCGAAAGCTGCCATCGTGGCCCTGTGCAGGGCGCCTTCTGTCTGCTGGTCCGGCGTGGCCTCGAGTCGTCCGCCTTCTCCATATGGTCGGTGCGGACCATATACCATGAAAAGCAAAGGGGCTGCCAACCGGCAGCCCCTGAAGTGAACAGCAGAAGCTGGGGGGCCGGGCTACTGCCCGGCGGACTTCTTGATCTTCTGCAACAGCGCGAGCTGGGCGGCGGCCTGGGCGAGCTCGGCCTGGGCGACCGCAATGTCCTTGGCGCTCTCGCGGTTCTCGAGCAGGTCCTGGGCGCGCTGGCGCGCCTGCTCGACGGCCGCCTCGTCGAGGTCGTGCGCGCGCAGCGCGGCGTCGGCGAGCACGGTCACGGCCTTGGGCTGGATCTCGATCATGCCGCCGGAGACGTAGAAGAACAGCTCCTCGCCCTCGGGCGTCTGCACCCGCACGCCGCCGGGCCGCAGGCCGGTGAGCAGCGGCGCGTGGTTCGGCGCGATGCCGATGTCGCCCATCTGCGCCGGCGCGAACACCATGGCCGCGGCGCCGCTGAAGATTTCGCCCTCGGCGCTGACGATGTCGACGTGGATCGTGCTCATTGCCTTGCCTTGCTTACTGCAGCTTCTTGGCCTTCTCGACGGCTTCCTCGATGGTGCCGACCATGTAGAAGGCCTGCTCGGGGATCGAGTCGTACTCGCCGTCGACGATGCCGCGGAAGCCCTTGATGGTGTCCTTGAGCGACACGTACTTGCCGGGCGAGCCGGTGAAGGCCTCGGCGACGAAGAAGGGCTGGGACAGGAAGCGCTGCACCTTGCGGGCGCGGGTCACCACCTGCTTGTCGTCCTCGGACAGCTCGTCCATACCGAGGATGGCGATGATGTCCTGCAGCTCCTTGTAGCGCTGCAGCGTGGCCTGCACCGCACGGGCGCAATCATAGTGCTCCTGGCCGATGATGTTCGGGTCGAGCAGGCGCGAAGTCGAGTCCAGCGGGTCGACGGCCGGGTAGATGCCCAGCTCGGCGATCTGGCGCGACAGCACCAGCGTGGCGTCGAGGTGGGCGAAGGTCGTGGCCGGCGACGGGTCGGTGAGGTCGTCGGCCGGCACGTACACGGCCTGGAAGGAGGTGATCGAGCCGGTCTTGGTGGAGGTGATGCGCTCCTGCAGCAGGCCCATTTCCTCGGCCAGCGTCGGCTGGTAGCCCACCGCGGAGGGCATGCGGCCGAGCAGCGCGGACACCTCGGTGCCGGCCAGCGTGTAGCGGTAGATGTTGTCGATGAACATCAGCACGTCGCGGCCCTCGTCGCGGAAGTTCTCCGCGATGGTCAGGCCGGTCAGCGCGACGCGCAGGCGGTTGCCCGGCGGCTCGTTCATCTGGCCGTACACCAGCGCCACCTTGTCGAGGACGTTGGAGTCCTTCATCTCGTGGTAGAAGTCGTTGCCCTCGCGGGTGCGCTCGCCGACGCCGGCGAACACCGAGTAGCCGGAGTGCTCGATGGCGATGTTGCGGATCAGCTCCATCAGCGTCACGGTCTTGCCCACGCCGGCGCCGCCGAACAGGCCGATCTTGCCGCCCTTGGCGATCGGCATGATCAGGTCGATGACCTTGATGCCGGTCTCGAGGATCTCGAGCGCGGGCGCCTGGTCCTCGTAGGACGGCGGCGCGCGGTGGATCGGCATGTAGGCGTCGGCCTTCACCGGGCCGGCCTCGTCGATCGGCGTGCCCAGCACGTCCATGATGCGGCCGAGCGTCGCCTTGCCGACCGGCACCTTGATGGCGTCGCCGGTGCTCTTGACCTCGAGGCCGCGCTTCAGCCCCTCGGAGGCGCCCATGGCGATGCAGCGCACCACGCCGTCGCCGAGCTGCTGCTGCACCTCGAGCGTGATGTCGTTCGCTTCGATCTTCAGGGCCTCGTAGACCTTCGGCAGGTGTTCACGCGGGAATTCCACGTCCACCACGGCGCCGATGACCTGAACGATATTGCCAGTGCTCATGGATCAGTTTCCTCTGTCTCGAATCCGCTTGGGCGCCGTCAGACGGCCGCCGCGCCGCCGACGATCTCGGCGAGTTCCTGGGTGATCGCCGCCTGGCGCGCCTTGTTGTAGGCGAGCTGCAGGCCGTCGATCAGTTTGCCGGCATTGTCGGTGGCGCTCTTCATGGCCACCATGCGCGCCGCCATCTCGCAGGCGACGTTCTCCACCGCGCCGCGGTACACCTGCGACTCGATGTAGCGGGTCAGCACCTGCTCGACCAGCTCGCTGGAGCTGGGCTCGTAGATGTAGTCCCAGTGGGTCTGGAGCTCTGCGGCGTCCTCGGTCTGCGCGGGCAGCAGCGTGAGGACCGTCGGCTTCTGGCTCATGGTGTTGACGAATTCGTTGTGCACCAGGAACAGCCGGTCGAGCTCGCCCTCGCTGTACTGGTTGAGCATCACCTGGATGGCGCCGACCAGGTCCTGCACGCGCGGAATGTCGCCGAGGTCCTGGATGCTGGCCACGATGTTCACGTTCAGGCGGCGGAAGAACTGCGCGGCCTTCTTGCCGACCAGGCACACCTCGACCTCGGCGCCCTTCTCCTGCCACTCGCGCAGCTCGCGCAGCGTGCGGCGGAACAGGTTGGCGTTCAGGCCGCCGCACAGCCCGCGGTCGGTGGACACGACGATGAAGCCCACGCGCCTGGCCTCGCGCTCCACCATGAAGGGATGGCGATAGTCCGGGCGCGCCTGCATCAGGTGGCCGATCACCGTGCGGATGCGCTCGGCGTAGGGGCGCGAGGCCTCCATGCGGTCCTGGGCCTTCCGCATTTTCGCAGCCGCAACCATCTCCATGGCCTTGGTGATCTTGGCCGTGTTGCGGATGCTCTTGATCTGCGTGCGGATCTCTTTGGCGTTCGCCATGCCGGGCTCCGTGTTACCAGGTGCCGGTCGATACGAAGTCGGACACGCCCTTCTTCATCTCGGCCGCCAGCTCGTCGTTCCAGTCGCCGGTCTCGTTGATCTTCTTCATCAGCTCGGGATGCGCCGAGTCCATGTGGGCGTGCAGCGCGCGCTCGAAGTCGCCGACCTTGGCGATCTCGACCTTGTCGATGAAGCCCTCGTTGACCGCGAACAGCGACACGGCCATCTGCGCCACCGACATCGGCGAGTACTGCAGCTGCTTCAACAGCTCGGTGACCCGCTGGCCGCGGTCGAGCTGCTTGCGGGTCGCCTCGTCGAGGTCGGAGGCGAACTGCGCGAAGGCCGCCAGCTCGCGGAACTGCGCCAGCGCCAGGCGGATGCCGCCGCCGAGCTTCTTGATGGCCTTGGTCTGCGCGGCGCCGCCGACGCGCGACACCGACAGGCCGGCGTTGATCGCCGGCCGGATGCCGGCGTTGAACAGGTCGGACTCGAGGTAGATCTGCCCGTCGGTGATCGAGATCACGTTGGTCGGCACGAAGGCGGACACGTCGCCGGCCTGCGTCTCGATGATCGGCAGCGCGGTCAGCGAGCCGGTCTTGCCCTTCACCTTGCCGCCGGTGGCCTTCTCGACGAACTCCGGATTGACGCGCGCGGCGCGCTCCAGCAGGCGCGAGTGCAGGTAGAACACGTCGCCCGGGTAGGCTTCGCGGCCCGGCGGGCGGCGCAGCAGCAGCGACACCTGGCGGTAGGCCCAGGCCTGCTTGGTCAGGTCGTCGTAGATGATCAGCGCGTCCTCGCCCTTGTCGCGGAAGTACTCGCCCATGGCGCAACCGGCGTAGGGGGCGATGTACTGCAGCGCGGCGGATTCCGCGGCGGGGGCGGCGACGATAATGGTGTGGTCCATCGCACCGAACTCTTCCAGCTTGCGCACCACGCCGGCGATGGACGACTGCTTCTGGCCGATCGCCACGTAGATGCACTTCACGCCCGTGCCGCGCTGGTTGATGATCGCGTCGATCGCCACCGCGGTCTTGCCGGTCTGGCGGTCGCCGATGATCAGCTCGCGCTGGCCGCGGCCGACCGGCACCATCGCGTCGATGGCCTTCAGGCCGGTCTGCACCGGCTGGCTGACCGACTGGCGCCAGATGACGCCCGGCGCGACCTTCTCGATCGGCGAGCTGAAGTCCGTCTTGATGGGGCCTTTGCCGTCCAGCGGCACGCCCAGCGGGTTGACGACCCGGCCGAGCATGGCCTCGCCCACCGGCACCTCGAGGATGCGACCGGTGGTCTTGACGGTGTCGCCTTCGGAGATGTGCTTGTAGTCGCCCAGCACCACGGCGCCCACCGAGTCCTGCTCGAGGTTCAGCGCCAGGCCGAAGGAGTTGCCGGGGAACTCCAGCATTTCACCGTAGGCCGCGTTGGCCAGCCCGTGGATGCGCACGATGCCGTCCGTCACCGAGACCACGGTGCCGACGTTGCTGGCGACGGTGGTGGACTCGAACTTGAGGATCTTCTCTTTGATCAGGTCGCTGATTTCAGATGCCTTGATGGACATTTCCTACAATCCTTTAGTGCGTGACGGCGCCGGCGAGCCTTTCCAGGCGGCCGAACAGTGAGCCATCGATGACCAGGTCGCCGGCGCGAATGATCGCGCCGCCGAGCAGTTTCGCGTCGGTATCGCAGTGCAGCCGGACGTCGCGGCCGAGACGCTTGCGGAGCGAGGCCGCAAAGCGGTCGCGCTGCGCGGCATCCAGTTCGACGGCGGAGGTGAGCTGCACGTCCACGATGTTCTCTGCCTCGGCGCGCAGCAGCTCATACTCGGCGGCGATCTCCGGCAGCCAGGCCATGCGCCCGTTGTCGGCCAGCAGCTTGAGGAAGTTCACGCCGTCGGCGCCGGCGGCGTCACCGCAGAGCTCGACGAACAGCCCGGCCAGCGCCTCGCGGCTGACCGCCGGGTTGCCGATCAGCGCCTGGACGCGTTCGTCGGCGGCCGCCAGGCGGCCGCGCTCCAGGAACTCCGACCAGCCGGCCAGCGTGTCGCTGTCCCTGGCGATCTCGAAGACCGCTTTCGCGTAGGGCCTGGCGACCGTCATCTTCTCTGCCATGACTCAGGTTCTCCGCGCGTCCGGCCTACAGCTGCCCGGCGAGACGATCGAGCAGGTCCCGGTGGGTGGTCGCATCGATCTCCTTCTCGAGGAGCTGGCGCGCACCCGACAACGCGATCGCGGCGACTTCGCCGCGCAACGCCTCGCGGGCCCGGTTGGTGTCCTGCTCGAGCTCGGCGCGCGCCTGCGCCAGCATGCGGTCGCCGGCGGCCTGGGCGTTGGCCTTCGCCTCTTCCACCAGCTCGGCGCCGCGGCGCTCCGCCTGCTCGACGATCTGCGCCGCCTGCTGGCGGGCCTCGCGCAGCCGCTCGGCCACCTGGGCGTCCGCGTCCTGGAGCGCCTTCTGGCCGCGTTCCGCGGCGGCGAGCCCCTCGGCGATCCGCGCCCGGCGCTCTTCCAGCGCCTGCATCACCGGCGGCCAGACGAACTTCCTGGTGAACCAGACGAAGACCAGGAAGGTCAGCATCTGGCCGAAGAGTGTCAGGTTAATGCCCACGATTCCGACTCCCGATCAGCGTGCGTTTGCTTGCGAAGACGCCATGCGTCCCTTCAGCTCCCGAGCGCGGCGAGCAGCGGATTGGCGAACAGCAGCAGCGCGGCGAAGGCGACGCCGATGATGGCGAGCGCGTCGAGCAGGCCGGCCACGATGAACATGCGGATCTGCAGCATGTTGGCCATTTCCGGCTGGCGCGCGGCGCCCTCGAGGAACTTGCCGCCGAGCAGGCCGAAACCGATACCGGTGCCGAGCGCGGCGAACGCGAAGATGAGTCCGACGGCCAGCGCGGTGAAGGCCTGAACGTTTGCAATTGCTTCCATGATCAATCTCCGTAGGAGGCAGTTTCTACAGGGGTGAAAATCAGTGCTTCTCGTAAGCCAGCGCAATGTAGACGATGGTCAGCGTCATGAAGATGAACGCCTGCAGCGGGATGACGAGAATGTGGAAGATCGCCCAGGCGCTGCCGGGGAGCCACTGGGCCCAGAACGGCAGCATGGCGATCAGGATGAAAATCAGCTCGGCGGCGTACAGGTTGCCGAACAGGCGCAACGCCAGCGAGACCGGCTTGGCGATCATCTCGACGGTGTTGAGAATCAGGTTGAAGGGCACCAGCAGCGGGTTCTTGCCGAAGGGGTGGAACAGGAACTCCTTGCCGAAGCCGGCGGCCCCCTTGCCCTTGATGCCGTAATAGATAATGAGTACGAGCACCGACAGCGACAGGCTGAAGGTAGCGCTCATGTCGGCCGACGGCACGACGCGCATGTACTCGATGCCCACCATCGCGGCGAGCACCGGGAACAGGTCCACCGGGATCAGGTCCATGAGGTTCCAGAGGAACACCCACACGAAGATAGTCAGCGCCAGCGGCGCAAGCAGCCCCTTCGGGCCGTGGAAGGCTTCGCTCACCGACTTGTCGACGAATTCGAGGATGGTCTCGACGAAGTTCTGCAGCTTGCCCGGTACGCCGGCGGTGACCGCCCGCGCCGCGCCGTAGAACACGCCGAGGAAGATCAGCCCGGTGACCCAGGACCAGAACAGCGTGTCGATGTGGAGCGTCCAGAAGCCCTCGCCGACGGCGAGATGCTCGAGGTGATGCGTGACGTATTCGGTCGGAGAAGCTGCCATTGCCGTCAACCACCAAAGCCCTGTCGGTCACGCCGCGTGAAAACCAGCGCCAGCCAGTTCACGACCAGCGTGGCGACGAACGTGACCACGAGCGGTAAGAACACGTGGCCCAAAAAAATGACTGCGGCTGAGAACAGCACGACAGCCATCACCAACTTGATTGCCTCCGCCTTGACGAAGGCCGAGAGCATCGCCTGGGGTCCCGCCTCGGCCGGAACCGAGAAAACCCGCAGTGCCATCCAGAGACTCAGCACGAGGCTGATTCCCCCTCCCGCCAGTGCTCCGAGAGCGGCCTCGCCGCCCATCGCGAGCCCGAACACGACCGCGGCGACCAAGGTCACGCCCGTCTGTCCGGCCAAGATCTTTGCGGGTACTGAACCGACCCGTTGTCGCATGCCGAGTGGCCTCGGCCCCCAAAAGCCGCAGGATTGTATCCCGTTTCCGCAGTCGCAGCAATTTCGGAAAATG
>DAOMOU010000071.1:7564-8807 GCA_035444525.1 Gammaproteobacteria bacterium
CTGACGACCAGCTTGCCGGCGCCGGACGCGGCATGCTGGAGGGCGACCTTGGCGCCGAGCTTGTCGGCCAGCTCGGCCTCGAGGCGCCGGATGTTGGCGTCGGGCTTGCGCGCCGGCGCCTTGGCGGGCGGCGACTGCAGCCGCTTCACCAGCCGCTCGGTCTCGCGGACCGACAGGCCCTTGGACGCCACTTCGCGCGCCGCCGCGGCCTGCGCCCGCGGGTCCGCCAGCCCGAGCAGCGCCCGGGCGTGGCCCATCTCGATGGCGCGCTTCTCCACCAGCGCCTTGACCTCGTCGCCCAGCTCCAGCAAGCGCAACAGGTTGCTGACCGCGGCGCGCGAGCGGCCGACCGCCTCCGCGGCCTGCTGGTGGGTCATTTCGAACTCGCGGATCAGCCGGTCCAGCGAGCGCGCTTCCTCGAGCGGGTTGAGGTCCTCGCGCTGGATGTTCTCGATCAGCGCCATCGCCACGGCCGCCTCGTCGGGCACGTCGCGCACGATCACCGGCACCTTCTGCAGGCCCGCCAGCTGGGCAGCGCGCCAGCGGCGCTCGCCGGCGATGATCTCGTAGCGGACACCGTCGCCGGTGTCGCGCACCGGGCGGATGACGATCGGCTGCACCACGCCCTGCGCACGGATCGAGTCGGCGAGGTCCTCCAGCGATTCCTGGCGAATGTCGAGGCGCGGCTGGTAGCGGCCCCGCTTGAGCAGCTCGACGGCCAGCTCGCGGTACTGTCCCTGGTCGGCCGACTCCGCGGCCGGCGGGCGGCTGGCGGATGACAGCAGGGCGTCGAGGCCGCGGCCCAGCGAGCGTTTCTTGACGGCCATCAGGCTTCTTTCTCCGTAGTCGTTCCCGGCGGGGTCGGCGCCCGGAAGTGTACCGCAAGCGCCTGCGGCCAGCGGCCTCAGCCCGCGGCCGCGGCCGCCCGGCGGCGGATCATCTCGCCGGCCAGCGCCAGGTAGGCCAGCGCGCCGCGGCTGGTCTTGTCGTGGAACAGCGCCGGCATGCCGAAGCTGGGCGCCTCCGCGAGCCGCACGTTGCGCGGGATCACCGTGCGGAACACCTTGTCGCCGAAATGCAGGATCAGCTGCGAGGAGACCTCGTTCGCCAGGTTGTTGCGCGGATCGAACATGGTCCGCAGCAGGCCCTCGATCTGCAGGCCGGGATTCACGGCGTCGCGGATCTGCTCGATGGTGCTGACCAGCGCCGAAAGCCCCTCGAGCGCGTAGTACTCGCACTGCAT
>DAOMOU010000072.1:0-8735 GCA_035444525.1 Gammaproteobacteria bacterium
CAATCCAGAAAGACGAAACGTCCGGAGGAGGTTGTCATGAACCCACGCAGAACGCTCGTCGCGTCCGCACTGCTCGCGTCCGCCGTCATTGCGCATGCCATGTCGGACATGCCTTACCACGGTGACGGACACATCATGGTCAACGCATCAGATCTCGAATGGGGCCCGATCGCCTCGATGGCGCCGGGAGCGAAGTTCGCGCTGCTCGAGGGCGACCTGTCGAAGGAGGCACCGTTCACTTTCCGCCTGGCGTTGCCCGCCGACTACGTCATTGCGCCGCACATCCATCCGGCCTATGAGCGGGTCACGGTTCTGTCCGGGACCTTTCATTTCGGCCACGGCCGCGAGTTCGATCGCGAGCGCACCGTGGCGCTGGAGCAGGGCGGACTGGCCATCATGGCCCCCGGTGAGCCGATGTTCGGTTTCACGGAGGAACCGACCGTCATCCAGCTGCATGGCATGGGACCCTGGGGCATCGAGTACCTCGATCCCGCGGACGATCCGCGCCAGCAGTAGCCGGCAACGCCGTCCTTGAGCACGGTCGGCCGGCTGCCGATAATCCGGCCTACTGTGGTCCGAGCACGTCCCTGAGCACCTCGCCCATGTCGCGGATGGCGCGGGCGCCGTCGCCCGTGTACGCCGAGCCGTGCATCACCGCCAGCGTCTTCGGCTCGAGCTTCGCGAGCCGCTCGAGGGTCACCGGCGTGTTGTGGGTGTAGGGCATGTAGCCGGCGAAGGGTCCCTTCTCGTAGCTCTCCAGGGTCTGGCGGAAGCGGCCCACAACGTCCGACGCAGTCAGCGGCTCGACCTGGCCGTTCTGGTGCAGCAGGTCGGAGCAGAACAGCGTGCCCTTTGTCTCCTCGAAGAGCAGGCCGGCGTCCCAGCAGTGCGGCACGTGCGGCGTGGCCAGGAAGCGGAATCGGTATTGGCCCGTGCTGAACACTTCGTCGTCGTCCAGGCCACGGGCGGGCCGCAGCGCGACCACGTCGTCGACGCTGACGTTCTTGCCAATGTGGCCGCAGACGGCCGTCGCCTGCGGCGCCAGTTCCTGCCACTCGCGCAGCGACCCGCACTCGTCGGACTCGAAGTGGCTGAAGCCGATCCACCTGAGGGCTGCCGGGTCGATGAGCTGCGCCACGGCGTCGCGTACGGCCGGAAACAGCCACCGCATGCCGGTGTGGTAGAGCAGCGGTTCTTCGTCACGCACCAGGAACTGGTTGAAATGCAGGTTCACCTCGGGCACGAAGGTCGAGATGCGGAATACTTCCGGGGCGATTTCGTCGACTGAGGTCATGGCGGGCGCTCCTGCAGCGGCAACACGATGCTGCAGTAAAGACCAATATCCGCCTTTTGTCTGCCCCGACCGGCACCGGCGCCAAACCCGCTCCCAGTCGGCCTGGGAGCACAGCCCGAGCGCGGACCTGGGGCTCAGCGATGGAAGACGCCGGCGCGCTCGGGCTGATACAGCACTTCTTCGATGCGCACCCGCAGACGGCCGCCGCCGGGCTTCGGCCATTCGATCTCGTCGCCCTGGGCCAGGCCCAGCAGCGCGCTGCCGACCGGGGCCAGGATGGAAATCTTGCTGCTGCTGGAATCCATGTCCCGTGGGTACACGAGCGTCAGGATGAACTCCTCCGTCGAGGAGGCGACGCGAAAGCGCACCGTCGAATTCATGGTGACGACTGTCGAGGGAATGTCCTTCGGGTCGACGATTTCGGCACGGGCCAGTTCGGCCTCCAGTTCGGCGCGCCCCGGGAACGAGTCCTTCGGCAGGCTCGCCAACAGCGCCTCGAGCCTTTCGGCATCCAGCGACGAGATCACGATATTGGGTCTGGCGTTCATTGCTGTCTACTCACTGGGTGTATGAGGCGCGACCTCGCGCAATGCCGCGACGTCGCCCGAAACGATCAGGTCCAGGTGCCGGGTGATGACTTCTGCCGGCCAATCCCACCACGCGAGCGACTCGAGGACGGCCACGGCCTCGGCGTCGAAGCGCTGTTTGATGAGTCGGGCGGGGTTGCCGCCGACGATGGCATACGGCGGCACGTCCGATGCGACCACGGCCCGGGACGCCACGACGGCCCCGTTGCCGATCCTGACACCCGGCATAACGAGCGCCTCGTACCCGATCCAGACGTCGTTGCCGACTATGGTATCACCTTTGAGGGGCATTTCGGCCGGCTGCGGGGCGGCCTTTTCCCACCCTTTGCCGAAGATTTCGAAGGGATAAGTCGAAATGCCACCCAGCTTGTGGTTGGCACCGTTCATGATGAACCGCGCGCCGCGCCCGATGGCGCAGAACTTGCCGATGACGAGCCGGTCGCCGATGAAGGGAAAGTGATACAGGACGTTGCGCTCGAATCCCTCCGAATCCTCGGGGTCGTCGTAATAGCTGTAGTCGCCGACGATGATATTCGGGTTCGTCACCGTATTCTTGATGAAGCAGACTTGCGGAAAGCCGTCCATCGGGTGCTTGGTGGCGGGATCGGGGCCGTGCATGGTGGGTTCCTCCGAAAGTGCTTCAGGCGGCCGGCTCCGGATCGGTGGACAGGCGGGCGTAGTATTTCAGGTCGAGGAACACGCCGTCCTTGAGCTCGTAGCCGCGGCGGATTCCCTCGAACTGGAAGCCGAGCCGCTCGAGCAACCTGGAGCTCCTCGGGTTGTCGATGTCCACCTCGGCGCCGACCCGGTGCAGTCCCATGGAATCGAACGCATGGGTGAGCACCGCGGCCACGCACTCCCGCGCCGCTCCCGTGCCCCAGTAGTCCGGAAAGAGCCAGTAGCCCAGTTCCGCGCGCCGGTGCTCGCGGACGATCTGGTTCAGGCCACAGGTCCCCAGCAGGGCCGCGCGCCGCTCGGGGGCACAGATACCCCACCAGACCCCGCTGCCGCTCCGGAACAGCTCTTCGTACCAGTCCAGTTCCTGCTGTGTTTCCTCGAGCGAGTCGTAGCTGACCCCGTAGTTCGTGACGACCCGCACGTCGGACAAGCCCGCGTATACGGCTGGCAGGTCGCTCGCAATAATTCGTCGCAGGAGGAACCGCGGAGTGCGCAGTTCCGGGAAGTCGGGGCTTGCGGATGCGGTCATGATCGATTGTCGCCGGCTCATCGACGCGTGGTGAGCGTGTGCCGGCGATCGACCGGAATGTCGAAGTGCAGCACTTCTTCACGCTTCCCCAGCTTCGTGTACAGCGCGATGGCCGCCTGGTCGTCGGGGCCCGTGTCTGCCTGGACGAACATCACCCAGGCGCCACGCTCGGCGGCAAGCGAGGCCAGGTCGGAGATCAGGGCCGTTGCGATGCCCGCGCGCCGATGGCCCGCGGCGACGGCCAGGTCGTAGATGTAAATCTCGCTCCGCTCCTGTTCGAACTTCCTGAGCTCATAGGCGGCCAGCCCGCCCACCACCCGCTCGTTCTTCAGGGCGGCCAGCGCAATGAACGACTCGCCGCCCAGCAGTCCGCGGAGATAGCCGGCACTCGGCCGGTGCGCGGTGTATGTCTCCACATCTTCGAACGCCTCGCCGAACAATCGGCACAGCGCATCCATCAGCGGGAGGTCGGCGGCGGTGAGTCGGCGAATGGATGCGGGGGAGTCCGGTCGCGATCTCATTTCATGTTCTTCCAAGAAAATACGGCGGCCGACATGACCAGCGCGACCCCCGCGCCGAAGTACAGCGTTTCCAGTGTGGCGCCGATTTCGACGGCATGCTCGAGAAACAGGATGACCATGATCACCACGGCCACCTGCATCAACGTGATCTTGAGGTCATGGCAACTCTTGATCTGGAGCGCGCTGAGAAACTTGCTATCTTCCACGCGGATGGGGGTGATGAACAGGCGGAAAAGTTCGATCATTTCGCCGGCCCGTGTTGTGCATGACTCCGCTGCGGCAGGAACTCCCAGCGCACCGCCGGCGTCCGGCAAACCGGGCGCCAGCCCGGCAATATGCCACACCTGCCCCGTGTCAATGAATCCGCTGCGGCCGGGGCGGCCGCGAATGGCATAATCATGCCGTCCGCCGAGTCGAGCCAAGGATGCCGATATGCCCGCCAGCGATTTCTACACCGACCGCACCGCCGCCGCCTGCCCGATCCACCCGGTGGACACGGCCGGCCTCGCCGCGCTGCTCGGCAAGCTCGCCGACGCCCATCGCGGCTGGGTGCGCAGCACCGGCTGGCAGGCGAAGCCGGGCACCGCCCTGGCGCTGCCGGGCAGTGACGGGAGCGTCGCGGCGGTGCTGGCTGGCACTGGCGGCGCGGAGCCGTTCTGGTCGTTGGCGGCTCTGCCCGGGCAATTGCCGGCCGGCAGCTACGTCTTTGCGGACGAGGCGGGTAGTGGCGAGTCGACGCGGCGGGCGCTGGCCTGGGGCATCGGCCAGTACGCTTTCGGCAGGCAGTCGAACTTCAAGCGGGCCGAGCCGCGCAAGCTTGCGTGGCCGGAGGGCGTGGACACGGCGGCGGCTCTCTCGACGGTGGACGCGGATGCGCTGGTGCGCGACCTGGTGAACACGCCGGCCGGCGACATGGGACCGGCCGAGCTGTCGCAGGCGGCCGCGGCCCTGGCGGCGTCCTCAGGCGCCGAATTCAGGGAAATCGTCGGCGACGCCCTGCTGGCGGAAAACTTTCCGGCCATCCACGCAGTGGGCCGCGCCAGCTCGCGCGCGCCGCGGCTGCTCGAGCTGCGCTGGGGCGAGTTAGGCCGACCGCGTGTCACGCTGGTGGGCAAGGGCGTGTGCTTCGACACCGGCGGGTTGAACCTGAAGCAGCCGCAGGGCATGCGCAACATGAAGAAGGACATGGGCGGGGCGGCGCACGTGCTCGGGCTTGCCAAGATGGTCATGGACGCCGGCCTGCCGGTGAGCCTGCGGGTCCTCATCCCGGCGGTGGAGAACAGCGTCGCCGGCAATGCCTACCGGCCGGGTGACGTGGTGCCAACGCGCGCGGGCCTGACGGTGGAAATCGGCAACACCGATGCGGAAGGCCGCGTGGTGCTGGCCGATGCGCTGGCGCTGGCCGACGAGGAAGCGCCGGAACTGCTGCTGGATTTCGCCACGCTCACCGGCGCAGCACGCGTAGCGCTCGGCCCGGACCTGCCGGCGCTGTTCGCCACCGACGAGGAGCTGGCGCGCGACTGGGCGGCGGCGGGGGCGGACCAGGGCGACCCATTGTGGCCGATGCCGCTGTGGGCGCCGTATGCAGCGAACCTGGGCGGTGGCATTGCGGACCTGAACAACGTCACCACCGACGGCTTTGCCGGCGCAATCTATGGCGGCCTGTTCTTGCAGCGCTTCGTGACCAAGGCGAAATCCTGGGCGCATGTGGATACTTTCGCCTGGAACCCGCGCAGCCGCGGCGGACGGCCGGAGGGCGCCGCCGCGCAGGGGATACGGGCGGCGTTCAGGGTGCTGGCGCAGCACTATCCGGCATAGCAGGAGACCGCCCGCCGCAGCCGCCCGGCCGCCGGACGCCCGCTCCATGGGTGACTATCCGGTCTTCCTGCATTAATCTGTATATGGCGCAGAAAGAACATATACGGATCAGGCGATCTTCCTGAGACAGTGGTGCTTCCTTTACCAGTACCACGTTGATCAGGGAGATCGTCATGAGGGAAAAGAGTCAGTTCATCGCTCTGGCCACGGCCGTCGTGGGTGGCCTGCTGCTGATGCCGGCGCCGTGCGAGGCAAGAGCGTCCGTCGGCGGCCAGGACAAGGCGGGTTTCGAGCGGGTGGTGCCCGATATCGCACACGCCCGCGATTACGGGATTGAGCACTACATGGTCCAGTCACAGCCGTATCGCACCACGATCACGCCGGTTGGGCAGGGCGGCAAGCGGCTCGGCAAGATCGTGGTCACCAAGCGTCCCGATGAATTCGGACTGCGTATCGAGGACACCGACTCCGCCATGCGCGACTGGAGCTTCCGGAAGCTGGCGGACGACCGCTTCCTGGTGCGCCTGCAGTCCCGTTCAGCCACCGGCCGGGCTGAGACCAGCGTGTTTCACTACGATGCTGCGGCCGCCGAGATGCTCGCCGTCGACCCGGACGGTGAGATCACGATGGTCCCCGAGCCGCTGGCCTGCAGCGACGCGGACCCGCGTGGCGCGCGTGCCCCCGCGCAAGCGGAAGACCTGACCGCCGTTGGTGCGGCGCTTACCGATCCCAATCTCCGCGGGTATCTTCCCGAGGAGCTGCGTGGTTTCACGGCCGGTCGGGACGGGGCGGTCTTCCTGGCGAGCAGCTGCACGTCGTGCATCGCCAGTTGTGGAGCCTGCGTTGCCTGCGCGATGGCTGGCTGCGGCGGCGCGGTCGCCTGCGCAGGGTGTGCCGGAGCCTGCTTGATGTGTTGTTGCAGCGACGCCTGCAAGGATTGTTATCGGGACTTCCGGGACGAGAAGTAGCCGGGAATACAGGCCCCGGGCGGGGATCATTCCCTGCCCGGGGGACGACCCCGCAATGGTTCATGGCCTGGCGGCAAACGACCGGGACGAATCCCGGAATGGAGGGGAAGAATGGAATGGGGAATGTTGATCGGCTCGATTGTCCTCATCGTGGCGGCATTTGGTCCGCTGCGCGCCTACATTGCTGCTTCGGATTCACCGGGAGTGCAGCGATTCCGCAGTTGGCACAAGCCGATGGAGTGGTTCGGCGCCGCCGCTTTGATGATCAGCGCGCTGGGCATCTTGTTCCTGCCGGAGGGCGGAGTCCCTGCGGTGATTCCTACCCTTGGGGCAATCGTGTTCTATGCTTCCATGCTCACGCGGCCTGGGCCGGCAAACCAGGGTGGGGCGGGCGGCCCGGGGCATTAGCCCTGGGCCCGCCGGGCGAGCCAGAGCAGCAACGCATAGACGGCGAGTCCCAGGGCGAGCAGCGCTGCCGCGATGGCGCCGAACAGGTCCGGGGCCTTCATCATCGTGGACATCAGCGAGTCCTGGTAATAGAAGAACCAGGGATGATCCGGCGGGAACACCCATTCGTGAAACCAGTAGAACACCCGCCGGGCGCCGATCAGGAGCACGGTGGCCACGCCGGCCAGCGCCGCCAGCAGGCTCGTGCCGAGCAGCCGCGTGAGTGACGGCACGCGCCAGCCAAACAGCCGGATCAGCAGCAGGTGAGCGGCGGTCCAGGCGACGGCCAGCCAGCCGACGAGCGCGATCCGATCCACGAGCTTCGCGACGTCCTGCAGGTGGCCGACCTCCGGCGCGCGCAACAGGGTGTCGATCACCTGGCCGTCGCGGCGGTGATATTCGAGCTCGGCGAGGCCCTCACCGGAGGCGTGGATGCCGTCGACGATTGCACCGAACAGCCGCAGTCGTTCCTCGCGCGTGGTCGTGCCGAAGTCCGCCTTGTAGCGGTTTTGCGGAGCGAAAGTCTGGATGTGGCCGTGCACGTCGAGGGCGTCGTAGAACACCGGATAGAGAAAGTCCGCCAGCGCGAGCGCCCGCCAGGCGATCCACAGCGCCGCCAGCGCGGCGGCCGGCAGCAGCAGCCAGAGGTGCCTGCGGCCGCCCCGGTCGCGGCCGTCAGGCACTGCCGCCGCCGCCCGACAGCGTGGGCCGATAGGGCAGGATCTCCAGCACTTCGCCGGCCTCGTGGCGGCGCTTCATCTCGCGCCAGAACTCGGGCGTCAGGAGTTCCGCGTGGTTCTCGAGGAACACCTCGAGCTGTTGCGGCTCCAGCCCGAGAAAGCTGATGAACTGCTCGGGGAAGACATCGTCCTCATCGACGAAGAACCATGCCTCGGACTGCATCTCTTCCTCGATGGTGCGCGGCCGCGGCAGCTTGCGGAAATTGCACTCCGTGACCAGGCAGAGCTCGTCGTAATCGTAGAAGATCACGCGGCCGTTGCGCGTCACCCCGAAATTCTTTAGCAGCAGGTCGCCGGGAAAGATGTTGGTGGCGGCGAGATCGCGAATCGCCTGGCCGTAATCGAGCACCGCGTGACGCGCCGCCAGTTGCGAGGCTTCGGCCAGGTAGAGATTCAGCGGCCGCAGGCGGCGCTCGACGTAGCAATGAGTGATGACCAGGTCGTCGCCATCGACGAACACGGTCTGCGCCGCCGTCTCCAGCAGGTGCTCGAGCAGGGCGGGGTCGAAACGCGTGCGCGGAAAGCGCAGCATCTTGAATTCCTGGGCGTCCACCAATCGGCCGGCACGATCGTGCCGGAATACCAGGTAGTACTTGTCCAGCACGTCCTTGCGCACCACGGTCTTGGGGTACGCGAAGCGGTCGCGGATGACCTTGAACACCACGTCGAAGGAGGGCAGCGTGAACACCGCCATGACCATGCCACGATCGCCCGGCGCCTCGATCAACAGGTCGCGTGAATTCTGCAGGTGACGGAAAAAGGTCCGGTAAGTCTCGGTCTTGCCCTGGCGCGCGCGGCCGAGCACGGTGAACAGCTCGGCCAGCGGCTTGCGCGGCAGAATGGTGCGCAGGAAGACCACGGCGTCGTGCACGGTCTCGAGATCGGCATGGAAATAGCTGCGCGTGAAGCCGAACAGGATGCTGGTGTCGCGCACCGAGGTGAGCACCGCGTCCACCGACACGCCGTCAACCGAGTTCTTCAGCGCAATCACCACGGGTTGGGGTTGGGCCGCGCCGAGCGCGCGCCCGACCACGTAGGCGCGCGTGTTCTGGTAGTAGATCGGCCGCATGAACTCGATGCGCGCAAGCCGCTCGATGCCGCCCAGCGGCTCCCAGGCGCGCGCCAGCTCCGCGGCCACGAAATCGACGCTCGC
>DAOMOU010000073.1:0-8734 GCA_035444525.1 Gammaproteobacteria bacterium
GATGTAGGGCACGACGTTGATCTCGCCCATCAGCCGGCGTTTCTGCTTCCCGGCCGCCACGACTCAGCTCTCCACGGCGCGGCGGGCGTGCCGCTGCAGGATGGTCGAGAACTCTTCCATGAAGGTGTCGTAACGGCTCTCCAGCCGGCCCACGGCGTCGGCATAGCGGTTGTAGGCGATCACTGCCGGGATGGCGGCAAACAGGCCCATGGCCGTAGCGATCAGGGCCTCGGCGATGCCGGGCGCGACCATCGCCAGCGTGGCCTGCTGCACGTTGCCGAGCGCGATGAAGGAATTCATGATGCCCCACACCGTGCCGAACAGGCCGACGTAGGGGCTGGTCGAGCCGACCGTCGCCAGCAGCGCGAGGTTCTGTTCCAGGCGGTCGGATTCACGCATCTGCGACACCAGCATCGCGCGGCGCGAGCCCTCGACGATCTGGCTGGCCTGCAGGTCGTCCTGCTTGCGCAGCCTGCTGAACTCGCGGAAGCCGGCCTCGAAAATGCCCGCCATGCCGGTCACGGCGCCGCCGGCGCCGCGCCCGGTGATGCGCTTGTACAGGCCCGTCAGGTCGCCGCCCGACCAGAATTCCTTTTCGAAGCTGTCGGCATTGGCGCGCGCCTGCCGGAGCACGCGCCGCTTCTGGATGATGACCGCCCACGAGGCGAGCGACGCCAGCAGCAGCAACAGCATCACCAGCTGCACTACCAGGCTGGCCTCCAGGACGAGGCGGACGATGGACATGTCGTGTTGCATGCGGGCTTACTCCGGGAATAGATGCGCGGGCAGCGGTTTCGGTCGCATGGAGTCCGCGTCGAGACAGGCGGCTGTGACCTGCGCAGTGCACAGGAGTTCCCCGTCCGTACCGCCGCGATGGATGGCCTGGCGGAACTCCATGCTTGCGCGCCGCAGCCTGGCGAGCTCGACCGTCACCACGAGTTCGTCCTCGAACCGGGCCGGCTTCTGGTAGTCGATCGCGACGCGGGTGATGGCGAACAGCAGGCGCGCTTCCTCGAGCAGGCGCGTCTGGGAGACGCCGAGATGACGCAGCCACTCGCTCCGCGCCCGCTCCAGGAACCTGAGGTAGTTGGCGTAGTAGACCACGCCGCCGAGGTCGGTGTCCTCGTAGTAGACGCGCACCGGCCAGCTGAACCGGTCGCTGATGCGCCCCGCCATGTCAGGCCTGCTCCCCGTCGCTCTGCTCGAACAGCGAGATCGTCTCCGGGTCGAGCGCGCGGCTCGGGGCGGGCAGGCCGAAATGCAGATAGGCCTGGCGGGTCGCCATGCGGCCACGAGCAGTGCGCATCATCAGGCCCTGCTGGATCAGGTAGGGCTCGAGCACGTCCTCGATGGTGCCGCGCTCCTCGCCGATCGCCGCCGCCAGGCTGTCCACGCCGACCGGCCCGCCGTCGAACTTTTCCATGATGGTGAGCAACAGCCGTCGGTCCATCACGTCGAAGCCGCGCGGGTCGACGTCGAGCATGTCCATGGCCGCCGTCGCTACGCCGGCATCGATCCGGCCGTCGCCTTCCACCTGGGCGTAATCGCGCACCCGTCGCAGCAAGCGGTTGGCGATGCGCGGCGTGCCGCGCGAGCGGCGCGCGATCTCGTGGGCCCCGGCGGCGTCGATGGCGACGCCGAGGATGCCGGCGGAGCGCGTGACGATCCGCCCGAGCTCGGCGTCGTCATAGAACTCGAGTCGCTGCACGATGCCGAAACGGTCCCTGAGCGGCGAGGTCAGCAGGCCGGCACGCGTGGTGGCGCCGACCAGCGTGAAGGGCGGCAGGTCGATCTTGATGGAGCGGGCGCCGGGACCCTCGCCGATGATGATGTCGAGCTGGAAATCCTCCATGGCGGGATAGAGGATCTCTTCCACCACCGGGCTGAGCCGATGGATCTCGTCCACGAACAGCACGTCGCGCGGCTCCAGGTTGGTCAGGATGGCCGCCAGATCGCCCGGCCGCTCCAGCACGGGACCGGAGGTGTGCCGCAGGTGCACGCCGAGCTCGTTCGCCACGATGTGCGCCAGCGTGGTCTTGCCGAGCCCGGGCGGGCCGAAGATCAGCACGTGATCGAGTGCTTCCTCGCGCTGGCGCGCCGCCTTGATGAAGATTTCCATCTGCCGCCGGACCGACGCCTGGCCGACGTAGTCCGCCAGCAGCCGTGGGCGAATCGCCCGCTCCAGCGCTTCCTCGTCCTTGCCCGCGGCGGCCGTCACCAGCCGGTCGTGCTCGATCATGACTTCACCTCGCCGCCGCCTGCAGCGCCGCGCGAATCAGGTCCTCGGTGGTGCTCGCCTTGTCTTCGACGAGCTTCAGCAGCCGCTGCGCCTCGGCCGGGCGGTAGCCCAGCGCCACCAGCGCACCGAAGGCCTCGTCCACGGGCGAGCCCGACGGGCCGGCCGGGATCGCCTGGGCGAGGCTCGAGCCCGCCTGCCCGAGCCGATCGCGCATCTCGACGATGAGCCGCTCGGCGGTCTTGCGCCCGACGCCCGGAATCTTGGTGAGCGACGCCGCATCCTCGGACTGCACGCAGCGCACGAAAGCCTCGGCGCTGATGCCCGAGAGAATGGCCAGCGCGATGCGCGCCCCGACGCCGCTGATGCGGATCAGGCTGCGGAACAGCTGCCGCTCCGCCTCGCTGGCGAAGCCGTACAGGACGTGCGCGTCTTCCCGCACCAGCAGGTGCGTGAGGATATGCACCGGCTGGCCGGTGTCCGGCAGCTGGTAGAAGGTGGACATCGGCGCCTCGACCTCGTAGCCAACCCCGCCCACCTCGATGAGCAGCTGCGGCGGATGCTTCGCCGCCAGCGTGCCCTTCAGAGAACCGATCATCGGCCGCCTCCGCCCAGTGCCGCCCGCAGCGCGCGCCCGCTGCGCAGCTGAGCGTGGCAGATCGCGACAGCCAGCGCATCCGCCGCATCCGCCGCGAGCGGACCGCGCACCGCCAGCAGGCGCCGCACCATGTGGGCCACCTGGACTTTCTCGGCGGCGCCGCTGCCGGTCACCGCCTGCTTGATCTCGCGCGCCGCATACTCGTGCACCGGCACGGCGTGTACGAATGTCCCGCACAGCGCCGCCGCGCGCGCCTGGCCCAGTTTCAGTGCGCTGTCGGGGTTGCGCGCCATGAACACGCGCTCGATGCAGATCTCGTCGGGCCGATACTCGTCCACCAGCCGCCCGGCGCCGTCGAAGATCACCCGCAGCCGGTCGGCCATGACACCGCCGCGCGTGCGGATGCAGCCGCTGGCGAGATATCGCATGGTCCTGCCCTCCACGGCGATGACGCCGAAGCCCGTGACCTGGGAACCGGGATCGATGCCGAGGATCGTCAAGCCCCCGGTCATCGCCCGCGACCCGGACAGGCCTCAGGCCCCAGCCAGCACATCGTCCGACAGCTCCGCGTTGCTGTAGACGTCCTGCACGTCGTCCAGGTCGTCGAGCAACTCCAGCAGCCTCAGTACCTGGTCGGCCTCGTCACCGTCCACCGCAACGCCGGTCGCGGCGCGCATGGTGACCTCGGCGTCCTCGGCCTCGAGACCCGCGGCCGCCAGCGCGTCCCGTACCGCCTCGAAGTCCGCCGGTGCCGTGATCACGTCCAGGGAGCCGTCCTCGTTGCTCACGATGTCCTCGGCGCCTGCCTCGAGAGCCGCCTGCATCAGGCGGTCCTCGCTCGTGCCCGCCGGATAGCTGAGCACACCACAATGCTGGAACAGGTAGCTCACGCTGCCGTCGGCGCCCAGGTTGCCGCCGCACTTCGAGAAGGCGTGGCGCACTTCGCCGACCGTGCGATTGCGGTTGTCGGTCAGGCATTCCACCAGGACCGCAACACCCCCCGGCGCGTAACCCTCGTAGCGCACTTCCTGGTAGTCATCTCCCTCGATCTCGCCGCTGCCGCGCTTCCAGGCGCGATCGATGGTGTCCTTGGGGACGCTGGCGGCCTTGGCCTTGTCGATGGCCAGCCGCAGCCGCGGATTCATGGCGGGATCCGGGTCGCCCGCGCGCGCCGCGCTGGTGATCTCGCGGATCAGCTTGGTGAAGATCTTGCCGCGCTTCTTGTCCTGGGCGCCCTTGCGGTGCTTGATGTTCGCCCATTTGCTATGGCCTGCCATGGAATCCCCGCGGGGTGATGAAAGCCGTCAATTTTACCGTCGGCCCGGAAAGACCGTCCATGCGCCCTTAGAAGCGCAGCCGCAACCCGAAATGCAGGCCGGTGTCCATGTTGACGTTGGGCGTATCCTCGAACTCGGCACGAATGCCGCGGATACCCAGGTAGACCTGGCCGGTCCGCAACACGCTGTAACCCGCCCAGGCGTTGTATTCCCAGTAGGTGCTGACATCCCCGAAGGACAGTACGTCCGGTGCATAATAGAGGCTGCCGCCGAGCACGAAGCGGTTGTACTCGGGCAGCGTGTAGTTGACGTACCCGCCGAGTGGCAGCACGCCGCCGTCCTCGCGCCCGCCCGCATCCGAGTCGACACGCAGCAGGCGGCCGCCGAGCCCGGCGCGCAGAGGGTCCCGTCCGCCCGTGGCCGCGCCGGTTACATGCAGGCCGAGACCGTACACGTCGCCCTTGTCCTGGTGGTGGAGCCAGGAGCCGTCCACGACCAGGTTGTTCGACAGCTCGAAATCCATGGTGACCCGAACGGCCTTATTGTTTACGTTCAGGTCGAGTCCATTGGCCGCGGCCAGCGGGGCGACGGCCAGCAGCGCCAGGGAAAGCAAGGTCCGGCTCAGCATAAAACCTCCAAATTCACATTAACTACTGAATTCTAGTTTCTGTATTATATACGATTCTTGACGACAACAACTGTGACTCCCGCTTCCCGCCACATGCCCGCAGGGGACCAGGCACTTGCCGCCGCACTCGCGGAGGCCCGCGCGCAGGCGGCCGCAGGCCACCAGGCGGCTGCCGATCGCGGCCTCGCCATTGCCGCGCTCCTCGAAGAAATTCGCGCCGAGCCGGAGATCCGCGCCGCCGCTGTACTTTACCCGCTGGTGGAGTCCGGCGCGATCAGCAGTGACGCCGTCGAAAAGCGCTTCGACCTGGCGATGCGTCGCCGCGTCGAGGAACTGCAGCGGCTGGGGTCCTTCGGCTTGCCGGAGAACTGGCGCACCGGTACGCCGCTGCCGCCGCCGCAGGCGGAGACCTTGCGCAAGATGCTGCTCGCCATCGTGGCGGACGTGCGCCTCGTGCTGGTGAGACTGGCCGACCAGCTGGAGCGACTGGGGCGCGCCAGAACCGGCGATGCGGAGTTGCGCGAACGGGTCGCGATCGAGACGCGCGAGATTTTCGCCCCGCTCGCCAACCGGCTCGGCATCTGGCATTTCAAGTGGCAGATGGAAGACCTGGCCTTCCGTTACCTCGAGCCGGAAACCTACCGCGGCATCGCGTTGTACCTCAAGGAAACGCGCGAGGACCGCGAAGCACGCATCGAGGAAGTGCTGCGCGTGCTCCGTGCGGAGCTCGACAAGGCCGGCATCCACGGCGAGATCGAGGGCCGCCCGAAGCACATCTACAGCATCTGGCGAAAAATGCAGCGCAAGCACGTCGGAATCGAGCAGGTGTTCGACATCAGTGCCGTGCGCGTGCTGGTGGACTCGGTTCCCGAGTGCTACGCGGTGCTCGGCCAGGTCCACGGCCTGTGGCCCTACATCGCGGGCGAATTCGACGACTACATCGCCAACCCGAAGGGCAATTTCTACCGCTCGCTGCACACCGCGGTGATGGGCCCGGGCAACGAGCCGCTGGAAGTACAGATCCGCACGCGCGAGATGCACGAGCATGCCGAGCTCGGCGTGGCGGCCCACTGGCGCTACAAGGAAGGCGGCCGCGGCGACCCCGCCTTCGAGCAGAAGATCAACTGGCTGCGCCAGCTGCTCGCGCCGGGCGAGGACGCCGAGGCGGATCGGGACCTGCTCGACCAGCTGCGCACGGAAATCTTCGAGGACCGGGTGTACGCCTTCACGCCGGCAGGGGACGTGGTGGACCTGCCGGCCGGCGCCACGCCGCTGGATTTCGCCTACCAGGTGCACACCAGCATCGGCCATCACTGCCGCGGGGCGCGGGTGAACGGGCGGATCGTGCAGCTGACCCACGCGCTGAAGAACGGCGACAAGGTCGAGATCCTGACGGCGAAGAACTCGCACCCGAGCCGTGACTGGCTGTCGCCGCAGGCCGGCTACCTGGTGTCGCCACGCAGCCGCAGCAAGGTGCGCAGCTGGTTCCGGCAGCAGGACCAGGAGCAGAACCGCCGCTCGGGCAAGCACACCCTGGAGAAGGAACTCGCCCGGCTCGGCATGACGCTGGATCTCGAGCCCGTCGCCCGGCGCTTCGGGCTCGGCAGCGTCGAGCAGCTGTGGCTGGCCATCGGCGCCGGCGACCTGACGCTGCCGGCGGTGATCGCGGCCTGCGAACGCGAAAGCCCGCCGCCGTTGCCGCAGGTCACGGAAGAGGTCCAGGTCAAGGTGCGCCGCCCGGCCTACACGGAGGCGGCGGTGTCGATCTCCGGCGTCGGCGACCTGATGACCAACTTTGCGCGCTGCTGCCGGCCGCTGCCGCCCGAGCCGATCGCCGGCTACATCACGCAGGGACGCGGCGTGTCGATTCACCGGGCCGACTGCAAGAACCTGCTGCGCCTGCAGAACGACCACCCTGAGCGGCTGATGGCCGTGGACTGGGGCGGCCGTGCGCATGCCAGCTACCCGGTGGCCATCGAGATCCAGGCCTGGGACCGCACCGGGCTGATCCGCGACGTCTCGGCGACGCTGGCCGACGAGAAGATCGACATCAACTCCATGACCTCGCGCATGGAGCGGGTCACGCACCGTGCCACCATCGATCTGACCGTCGGGATCGCCAGCCTCGAGCACCTGAGCCGCCTGATGAGCCGCATCGGGCGGCTGCCGAACGTGATCTCCGTCCGGCGCAAGGCCTGAAACCGGGGTCAGACCCCGATTTCCGGTCGACCGGCCTGGCGACACCGCCTGCAGTCGCGGCCGGCTGCGAAGTCAGCGCTAACCACTGATCGCCAGCGACTACGCTCGGTCAGTCCGCCAACGCAACGCCGATCGCCGGCGTGGCGATCGTCAGCGGCGCCGCGAAAGCAAGGCGCTGCCGCAATCGGCACGGCAGCGGGACCGGGACGTCACAGGCGCGCTGAGCGAGCTGAAGATTTCGCCGAGCGAAGCGCGCCTGTGGCGGCGCGGTCCCGCGGACGACCGGCAACTCAAGCGCGCCTGTGGCGACGCCGTCCCGCGGGCAACCGGCAACCGGTGTCTGACCCCGGTTTACTTGTTGATGCCGTGCAGTGCCTTGCCGTCGGCGGCCAGTGCGGCCTCATGAATGGCCTCGGCCAGCGTCGGGTGCGCATGCACGGTGCGCTGGATGTCCTCGATGCTGGCCTGGAACTCCATCGCCACCACCAGCTCGCTGATCAGCTCGCCGGCCATCGGCCCGATGACATGCGCGCCGATGATGGCGTCGTCACGCTTGCTGGCGATCAGCTTCACCATGCCGGCCGCCTGTTCCATGGCCTTGGCGCGGCCGTTCGGCGCAAACGGGAAAGTCCCGACCTTGTAATCTATGCCGGCCTGCTTGGCCTGCGCTTCGGTCTTGCCGACCCAGGCAATTTCGGGCGCGGTGTAGATCACCGACGGAATCACCTCGTAGTTGACCTCGGCAATCCTGCCGGCGATCAGGTCGGCGACCATTACGCCCTCTTCCGTCGCCTTGTGCGCGAGCATCGGGCCACGTACCAGGTCGCCCACCGCCCAGACATTCTTTACGCCGGTGCGGCACTCGTGATCCACCTTGACGAAGCCGCGCTCGTCGACCTCGACACCGGTGCCGTCGGCAAGCAAGCCCTGCGAGGCGGGACGCCGGCCGACGCACACGATGACCTTGTCCACGGTCAGCTCCTGCGCGCCGTTCTTGTCCGCATAGCTCAGCGTAACGCCCTTCTTGCCGGTCTTGGCGCCCTGCACCTTGGCGCCCAGGCGGATGTCCAGGCCCTGCTTCTTGAACTGCCGCGCGGCATCGCGTGCGATCTGCGCGTCCGCCATCGGCAGGAACTCGTCCAGCGCCTCGAGCACGGTGACCTCGGCGCCGAGCCGCTGCCAGACGCTGCCGAGTTCCAGCCCGATCACGCCGGCGCCGATCACCCCCAGCTTGCCGGGCACCGCATCGAACTCCAGCGCACCCCAGGAGTCAACGACCTGCTTGCCATCGAACGGGACGCTCTTCAGCTCGATGGGATTCGAGCCGGCCGCCAGGATGACGTGCCTGGCCGTAAGGGTCTGCTGCTTGCCGTCGGGATCGGTGAACTCGACCTTGCCCGCGCCGAGCAACTTGCCGCGCCCCTGCAGTCCGGTGACCTTGTTGGCCTTGAACAGCTGGCCGATGCCGCCGGTCAGCTGCTTGACGATGCCGGCCTTGCGGGCCTGCATGGCCGCCAGGTCCAGCTCGACGCCGCCGGTCTTGATGCCGTGCACGGCGAACTCTTCCTTTGCGCGGTGGAACAGCTCGGAGGACTCCAGCAGCGCCTTGGAGGGGATGCAGCCCGCGTTCAGGCAGGTGCCGCCAAAGGCGCGGCTGCCGTCGTAGTTCTGCCAGTCGTCGATGCACGCGGCCTTGAGGCCGTTCTGCGCCGCGCGGATGGCGGCCGGATAGCCGGCAGGCCCGCCGCCGATGACGATCACGTCGAAGCTGTCACTCATGGTCTTACCTGGTTTGT
>DAOMOU010000074.1:0-5406 GCA_035444525.1 Gammaproteobacteria bacterium
CCGGCAGCACGAACAGCACGATCAGCCAGGCCAGCGTGGTGCCGACCGGCAGGTGCCGAAACAGGATGCGGATGGCCAGGCCGGCCACCAGCAGCATGTGCCCGCCCAGCAGCAGCGCCGACAACAGCCCGGGCTCGACCTCTTCCACGCAGTCCTCTCCCGCGGGCGACGGCGCAAGTATATGCGAGCGGACCGCGGCGCCGTCAGGCGGGTCCTTCTGCTACGGACGCAGCCGCTGCCCGCAGACCGCGACCAGCGCGGCCTTATCGGCCGCGGACAATTCGAGCGGCCGGGTTGGGTCGGACTGCAGCAGGCCGCCGTCGTGCAGCATGGCATGCATGACCGCGCCCGGCTCGTCGACGTGGCCGATGCCGAGTGAATGGCCGAGCTCGTGGGCCAGCACCAGCACCAGCTCGTCGTAGCTCTCGGCGCGGTACACCTCGATGCGCCGGCCCTCGCCCGGCGCGTAGCTGTAGCGCCCCGACTCGACCGGCGAGGCGGACGACGCCGCGTTGTAGCGCGCCACCCGCGCCTGGAAATCGTCGGCCCGCTGCCTCAGGTCGGCAGCGCGGCGGTTGTAGGCCTCGAGGTCGGCGTTCAGCGCCAGGCCGGCGCGCTCGAGGTCGGCAAGCGCGTCGCGCAGCAGGGCGCTCTCAGTCTCGAGCGCCTGCCGGCGTGTCTCGGTACGCTCGCCGCGGCCGGCGTTCCAGGCGGTCACATCTTGCTCGTAGGCCCGCGCGCGGGCTGCCAGCGCCGCCGCTGCGCGCTCATGGGATGCGCGGGCCGCATCGATCCGTTCACCCCACTGCAGGAGCATCGCCTCGTCATCCTCGAAGGCGCCGCGGTCCCGCTCCAGGCCATGACGCAGGGAACTGCGCGTGTTGGCCGCCTGCTGGCGCTCGTCGTAGCGCAGGCTGACCTGCATCGCCAGGGCGTGGTCCGACTCGAGGAACAGGATCGGCCCGGATGGCGGCTGCCAGAGGCTCGCCGCTTCGACCAGCGCCGCCATCACCGTGTCGCGATCCAGGCCGAATCCAGGGTCGACCGCCGCCAGCGCGTAATGCACCGGGATGCCGCAGGGCACGTGGGCGAACACGTGGCGCGACTGGCCGGGCAGCCAGGACAGCCAGTCGCGGCCGTATTCCTCGTCGCGGGTCATCGACAGCACGATGAACACCAGCAGCAGCCCGCAGGCGACGAGGATGGCGGCGCGCCGACGCATGCCGGCTACTGGTCTTCGTCCTCGACGATGACCAGCTCGCCCGCTTCAACGCGACCGCGGGCCAGCTGGAACATGAGCCGCGTCTCGTAGCGCACGATGTTTTCGAAATCCCACTTGGCGGGGTCGTAGAACTCGTCGCCGCGGCGGGTCATGCCATTGCCGTCGATGATGGTCACCGCCGACAGCGAGGCGCGACTGCCGAGACGCGAGCCCGTGCCCCGCCTGAGCTCGCGGCGCATTTCCTTCGCCGTGCGCTCGATGGCGACGTCGTCGCCGTACTCCGGCAGCAGTTCCTCCTCGAGGATACGTCGCGCGGCCTGGCGTTGTGCGCCGTCGAGCAGCGCGGAGAGCTGGTCGGCCGCCGCCACCATGTCGGGGTACTTGCGCTCGGCCGAGAGCTCCAGCCACGCCCAGCCGCGCACCGGGTCGAACTCGACGCCCTGGCCCTGCAGATACATCACGCCGACGTTGTACTGCGCGAGCTTGTCGGCCCAGAAGGCCGCAACCTTGTAGTACTCGAAGGCGGCGCGGTGCCTGTTGGCCCGGTAGGCGCGGCGCGCGCGCTGCATCGTGTTGGCGCTCGGCGTGTGCTCGTCGTAGCGATGCAGCGGGTCGCCGAGGGCCTCGGAGTCGGCCTGCGCGGGGGGGTGGACGAAGGCCAGCAGCAGGACGATTCCGAGTAGCAAACCGCTACGCAGCTGCCAGCCAGCCCGGACGCGGCCGAGGGGCGCCATGGTCCGTGGCAGTGCCGGCGATTTGCCCGTTCCGTTACTGCGGGTCCTGGCGCCCAAGTTGCTCATCTCCATCGTGTACGACCGCAATATTGTTCATCAATGTTGCCAGCCTGGCCAACCTGGCCTGTTGTGCGCGCCGAAAGCCTGCTCGAAACCTTTCGGACCGCGGCGGTACCAGGCGCCCCCATTGCACGCTCCACCCGATGCCATGCGCAATTCGGGACACCTGCGCGACGCTGAACTCGATGGAGAAGTGCGCAGCGATCAGGCGACCAATCTCCTCCAGCTTTAGGCGTCGTCCGCCTTCACTCTCCCGCTGCAGCAGCTCGCGCAACACCCGGCAGTCTTCGTGGCTGAGACGAGGGACCCGGCCGCGATGCTTAGGAAGCGTGTGGGGGGTCTCCCCGCCCGCCAGCCGCCCCTTCCATCCGGAGACGGCCGCCCGCGTGACCCCGAGCCGCCGGGCCACCTCGGCCTGCGGCACGCCGGTCTGCAGCATGAGCATGCCTTTCACGCGCCGCCAGTAACGCTCCCGCTCGTCCAATGTCGGACCCCCGCGATGTCGCAGCAAAGTCCATTTCGCGGTGCAGCACAAAATTCATTGGATGCAGCAATTTCCCCTGATGAAGGTAGCGTTAACTATTTGTGAAAACAACCTAGACAAACAGGTTAACTCGATGCGTTTTGGGACTTTTGGCCCACATGCAGCCTATTCCGCCCTGTTGGTTTTTGACTTGGATCAATTGGCGGGCTAACTGATTCCACTGTGGAGGACCATGTACAAATTCCTGGGGGAAAAAAATGAAAGCCATCGGACTCGGAGTTGTGGCACTGGGAAGTCTGCTCGCCCTGGGCGCTGTGGGGATCTCGGCGTCCAAAGCATCCGCAGAGGAGAAATTTGACGGCAAGTGGCGTTACTACGCGAACTGCGCTGCGTGCCACGGTCAGGACGGCAGCGGCATCTACGCATTCGGACCGGCCCTGAAGGGCAATGCTTTTGTGCAGAACGCGCCTGCACAAATCATCATCGAGGTCATCCAGAAGGGCAGGAACTACGGCAACCGTACGCACACCGCGTACATGGGGATGCCGGCGTTTCATTTCATCCGCGGCGGCGAGGCCGAGGCGCTCGTGGCTTACCTGAAGGGTGACCTGCAGGAATAGCCTGCGGCCAGCCGACACCTGATTGCGTGGATTTCCTACAGAACGACAAAGAGGGGAAGCTGTCATGAGATTCTTGAACAAGGGCCTGCTCGGCCCGGCGGGAATACTGTTCATCGCCTTGTTCGCTGCGAACGAGGCCTATGCCGTGGCGGGCTTCACGCGCCAGACGGGCATGAACTGCAACTCCTGCCATACCTTGCACGGCGCGCCGACACCGAACTTCACCTTTACCGGTAAGAAGTTCAATGCGGTGGGCTATCGACTCCCTGGCAAACCGCACCACACCCAGGAGCGCGCCATGGAACAGGGCACGCCGGACGACCTCGGCGAGTTCCTGACGATGCTGCCGACCACCTTCAGCGGTCGCATGCAGTACACGCCCTACCAGAAGACCAAGGGCGCGACCGCAACGGACTGGGGCGAAGCCACCAGCAACCCGACCTCACGGCTGGCCTTCTTCCCGTTCCTCGGGCCGATCGGCGACCACTTCGGTGTCTGGACCGAGTTCTACATCGTTCCGTTCACGAGCGAAGACAACGAATGGGGCATCGCCGACACCTCGTACGAGGAATTCGATTTCCGCTACATCATCAACCCGGAAAACATGGACTACACGATCGGGCTGGCCTTCAACAACCAGTCCATCTATGAATTGTTCGGATTCGGGCCCTATCCCGGGCTGCCGAGCTATCTCAATCGGGGCGTGATCGGCGGCTACACGCATCCGAACAAGGGTACGCTGACCGCCTACGGCTGGATGTACGATCGCTGGATCTGGGCCCTGGGCATGAACACCGGCGACACGAACATGGGCTGGGATGAAAACAACCTTCTCGGGTTCTTCGGCTACGCGTTGCGCAACCGCAATGACAACGAGCTCTGGATCAACATCGCGGCCCGCACGGGTAGCGACGTCATGCCGCTCGTGACGGCCAACGGCGCGCAGGCGTCATCGCGGTCCTTCCAGTACCGGGACGCGGTCGGCGGCGTCAGCAACACGCGCCGCCCGCCCGGTGACCCCTGCCCCGGCGTCGCGGGACGGCGACCGGCGGGCAGCTGCGCCTACCTGGCGGAAGAAATCGACAGCGCCACGTCCGTCGACGTGGAGGTTCGCTGGGGCGGCCAGAACGTCGGCTCGTTCTTCAACAGCCAGGGCACCACGGGCCCGTGGAGCTTCGAGACCGTCTTCCGCGTCGGCTTCAACTCCGAGGACTACATTGACGGCGCCAAGACCAAGCGCAACACCTGGGGCGTCCAGACGGTCATCGGCTACAACCACACCTACTTCATCAAGCCGTCGATCCAGGACAGCTTCACTTACGAGTTCACGGATCTCGCCGGCACGAAGTACGACATCGACACGAAGATTTCCTGGAACCTGACGTTCGCGTACAAGCCCGTGGAGAATTTCCTGATCTACCTGGCCTATAGCAACAACCAGAGCAACTCGCTGACGGGCTCTGCGAACACGGGGCGGGTCATCAATGTGACAGCCGACATTTCGTTCTGACACAGCAACAGTTCCACATTTGCCGTCCGGGGTGCGCCCCGGACGGCGCTTTCTTCTGAGGAGCCATTCATGAAGCGCGATTTCTCCAAGTCAAGACGGTCAATCTTGCGAGGCTCAGCCCTTGGGCTGGCGGCACTGGCCGGTTCGGCCCTGCTGCCAGTTTCCAGACTGCAGGCGGCAGACTCCAGGGTGTCTGAGGACGATCCCACCGCCAAGTCGCTGAAGTATGTTCATGATGCTGAAAAGTCGGCACGGCCGAGCGCAGATCAGTTCTGTTACAACTGCCGCTACTTCAAGGGCACCCAGGCTGACGCCTGGGCGCCGTGTGACCTGTTTCCGGGCAAGCAGGTCGCGGGACCCGGCTGGTGCAACGTCTGGGCGAAGAAGGGCTAGACGCCGGGTCCGCCTGGCGCGGTGCGGTGTCTGTTACCGCTGCCGCATTCAGCCAACGAACAGGGCCGAAGTCGGCCACTCTTCAATGTCGCTTGACCGAGACCGAGGCGTCCCGTGCTGCGGGGCGTCTCGGCCGGCTGGTCGCAGCGCCCGAGAGGATGCGGCGCCCCGTCGGGACGCCCGCCCGGCCTGGCAGCCGGACGACGAACCGGTCGAGTTGGTCAGAGGTTCGAATCACCCGGAAAGGGCGAATACACAAAAACCCCGCTTCGGGGGTCTTTGTGTATTGGCGCGCCCGAGAGGATTCGAACCTCTGGCCTCTGCCTCCGGAGGGCAGCGCTCTATCCAGCTGAGCTACGGGCGCACACGGGAAGGGCGGCAAT
>DAOMOU010000074.1:5506-8726 GCA_035444525.1 Gammaproteobacteria bacterium
ACGACCTTGAGCGCAGAGGACGACCGCAAGTTCTTCGACACCTTCATGCTGGTGCTGGGCATCCTGGTGGTGGTCACCATCGCCATCTACTTCCTGGCGACCGCGATGTCGAACCGCACCCAGGCGGTGCACATCAAGGAAGACCCCATGTACCAGCAGCGCGTCGCCGAGCGGATCCGTCCGGTCGGCCAGGTGGCAGTCGCCGGCCGCGACAACAGCGCGCTGCGTGACCCTGGCGGCGTGGCGCCGGCCACGATGGAGCCGCCCGCAGCGGCGCCGCAGGCGGCCGCGGATCTCGACGGCGAAGCCGTCTACAAGGCGGCCTGCACGGCCTGCCATGGCGCGGGCATCGCCGGGGCGCCAAAGACCGGCGACGCCGACGCCTGGGCCGGGCGAGTCGACCAGGGCATGGACACGCTGGTGCGGCATGCCATCGAGGGCTTCCAGGGCCAGGCCGGCTACATGCCGCCGCGCGGCGGCAACTCGTCGCTCACCGACCAGCAGGTGCGCGACGCCGTGCAATACATGGTCGACCAGCTCGGCGGCTGAAAAATCGGCGGTCATAAATTGGGGTCAAAATTGGGGTCAGACACCTATTTCGTTCGCGAAATAGGTGTCTGACCCCAATTTTGACCCCAGTTTTCGCCTTCACTCCAGCAGCGACCGGAGGCCCGCGATGGCGCTCTGCCCGCGGGCCTTCGTTTCTTCTGCACTGAGCTCGACGCGCCCTTCCCATTCGAGCGCCTCGGCCGGCAGCTCCTCCAGGAAGCGGCTCGGCTCGCACTCCAGCGTCTCGCCGAAGCGCTTGCGCCGGCGCGCATAAGTCAGGAACAGCCGCTGCCGGGCACGCGTGATGCCGACGTAGGCCAGCCGGCGCTCCTCCTCCAGGCCCGGTCCCACGAGGTTCGCGCGATGCGGCAGCAGCTCTTCCTCGCAGCCGACCAGGAACACCGTCGGGAACTCCAGCCCCTTGGCCGCATGCAGGGTCATCAGCCGCACGCGGTCGTCCGTCTCGTCCTCCGACTGGCGGTCGAGCATGTCCATCAGCGACAGCCGGCGCAGCGCGTCGGCCAGCGTCGGCTCATCGCCGCTGCGAGACGCGCGGCCCAGCCAGTCGAGCAGCTCGGCGAGGTTTTCGTTGGCGGTCTCGGCCTGGCGCGGATCGCGGGCATTCTCGAACAGCCAGTCGCGGTAGCCGAGCTCCTCGATCAGTTCGCGCGCCAGCTCATCGACGCGGGCGCCGTCCTCGGCCTCGTCGCCCAGCTCGATCATGCGCCGCGCGAAGTCGTGCAGCCGCTCGACGGTGCGCGCCGGCAGCACGGCGTGCAGCCCCGCCTCGAGGCTGGCGGCCAGCAGGCCGAGCCCGCGGCTCGAGGCCCAGGCGCCGAGCTTCTCCAGCGTGGCGGCGCCGATCTCGCGCCGCGGCACGTTGACGATGCGCAGGAAGGCCGCGTCGTCGTCCGGGTTGGCGATCAGGCGCAGGTATGCCAGCACGTCCTTGACCTCGGCGCGATCGAAAAAGGAGATGCCGCCGGTCACCGAGTAGGGGATCTCCAGCGCCCGCAGCGCCTGCTCGAACACACGCGACTGGTGGTTGCCGCGATACAGCACCGCGAAGTCGCGCCATTCGCCGCCGCGCTCCATGCGCATGCGCATGATCTCCATGGCGACGCGGTCCGCCTCGTCGGCGCCGTCGCGCGCCACCAGCACGCGGATGCGGTCGCCCGGGCCGTGCGCGCTCCACAGCTGCTTGTCGAACAGGTGCGGGTTGTTGGCGATCAGGCCGTTCGCCGCCGCGAGGATCCGCCCGGACGAACGATAGTTCTGCTCCAGCTTGATGACCTTCAGCGCCGGGTAGTCGGCGGCCAGGCTCTTCAGGTTGTCCGGCCGCGCGCCGCGCCAGGCGTAGATCGACTGGTCGTCGTCGCCCACCACCGTGAACGCGCCGCGCGCGCCCACCAGCTGGCCCATCAGCTGGTACTGGGCGAAGTTGGTGTCCTGGTACTCGTCGCCGAGCAGGTAATTGATGCGGTCCTGCCACGCCGCCAGCACAGCCGGCAGTTCGCGGAACAGGAACACCGGCCGGGCGATGAGATCGTCGAAGTCCAGCGCGTTGTAGGCCTGCAGCGCGCGCTGGTAGGCGGCGTACTGGCGGGCGCGCGCCTGCTCCAGTTCGTCGGCCGCGACGGCGAGCGCGGCCTCGGGCGCGACCAGCTCGCTCTTCCAGGCGCAGATCGCCGCGCAGGCAGCCTCGATGGCGCCCTCGGTGTCGGCGTTGTCGTTCTTCAAGAGCTCCTTGACCAGGTTGCGGCTGTCGTTGGCGTCGAAGATGGTGAAGCCGCGCTTGTAGCCGAGGTTGCCGTACTCGCGCCTGAGGATGTTCAGCCCCAGCGTGTGAAAGGTTGAGATGCGCAGCTGCTTCGCGGTCTCCGCGTCCAGCAGCGCGCCGGCGCGCTGGCGCATCTCGCGCGCCGCCTTGTTGGTGAAGGTCACGGCCGCGATGGAATACGCCGGCATGCCGCCGGCCACCAGCGCGGCGATCTTCTCGGTGATCACGCGCGTCTTGCCGCTGCCCGCACCGGCGAGCACGAGCAGGGGGCCGGCCGTGTAGCGCACGGCCTCGAGCTGGGCGGGGTTCAGCGACATCGGTGACCGGACTGGCAGGGCGCGGGAGGGCGGCACTATACCCGAATCAGCGCGGCGGACTCAGCCGGGCAAATGCCGGCATAGGCGCCGCAAATGGTCGCCGCTATAGTCGCGCCCATGACAGTGCTGCTATGGATTCTCGCCGTGCTGCTGGTGGTGGCCGGCCTGGCGGGCCTGGTACTGCCTGCGCTGCCCGGGCCGCCGCTGCTGTTCCTCGGCCTGCTGCTGGCCGCCTGGGCGGAGAACTTCGTGCACGTCGGCGCAGGCACGCTCACCGCGCTCGGCGTAATGGCGGTGCTGGCCTTTCTTGCGGACCTGGTGGCCGGCGCTTTCGGCGCGCGGCGCTACGGCGCCTCACCGCGCTCCGTGGTCGGCGCTACGCTCGGCGCCGTCGTGGGCATCTTCTTCGGCCTGCCCGGCCTGCTGCTCGGGCCCTTCGTCGGCGCCGTGCTGGGCGAGTTGTCTGCCCAGCGCGACCTGGCCTCCGCCAGCCGGGCCGGCTGGGGCGCAACCGTCGGGCTGGCCATCGGCATCGCCGCCAAGCTGGCGCTCGGCATCGCCATGGTGGGGCTGT
>DAOMOU010000075.1:0-8717 GCA_035444525.1 Gammaproteobacteria bacterium
GCCATCCTGGCGGCGGCGCACGATCTCGTCGTGCGGCAGCCTGGCCCACTCGCGGTCGTAGCGCGGCGGCAGGCCGCGGCGGCGCTGCTCGGCGCGGCGCTGCTTCAGCTCCTGCTCGGTGCGGTAGCAGGTATAGGCGCGCCCGGACTCGGCCAGCCGGCCCAGGTACTCGCGGTAGAGCTCGCCGCGCTCCGACTGGCGAAAGGGGCCCTCGGGCGCCGGCGCATCCGGCCCGCCGTCCCAATCGAGCCCGAACCACGCCAGGTCGGCCAGCTGGTGCGCCAGGTCGCCCTCGCCCTCGCGCGCGACGTCGGTGTCCTCGGAGCGCAGGAGAAATCGCCCCGCCGCACCGCGCGCCAGGCACCAGTTGAACAGCGCGGTGCGCAGGTTGCCGGCGTGCAGGCGGCCGGTCGGGCTCGGCGCGAAGCGGGTGACGATGGACATAAGCTTGTAATGGTAACGGACTGCGTGAAACCGCGACATGCCCGGAATTGGGGACATTCCCCAATTCGCGCGAATTGGGGAATGTCCCCAATTCCGGTTTGCGCGCGCACGCGGGCTCGACTAATGTTCCCGCCTCTGTCACCGAGGAGCTTCCCATGCGCCCGATTCTCTCTGCACTCGCGCTTTCGCTCGTGGCCGCGCCGGCCGGCGCCGACGATCCCGGCTCGAAGGCCCCCAAGGTCGAGCTGGTCACCACGCACGGCTCGCTGGTGCTCGAGCTCGACCCGGTCAATGCGCCGATCACCACCGAGAACTTCCTGCGCTATGTGCGCGACGGCCACTACGACGGGCTGATCTTCCACCGCGTCATCGCCGGCTTCATGGCCCAGGGCGGCGGCTACCAGGCCGACTACTCGGAGCGCGAGACGCGCGAACCGATCAAGAACGAGTCGCACAACGGCCTCTCCAACGAGCGCGGCACCATCGCCATGGCCCGCACCAGCGACCCGCACTCCGCCACCGCGCAGTTTTTCATCAACCTGGTGGACAACCAGCGCCTCGACGGCGCGCCCGGCCGCTGGGGGTACACCGTGTTCGGCCAGCTGGTCGAGGGCATCGACGTGCTCGACAAGATCGGCGCCGTGCCGACCGGCAGCGGCGGCCCGTTCCGCAGCGACGTGCCGCAGGCGCCGGTCGTGATCCAGCAAGCGCGCGTCATCGAGGCGGAATGAGCGGACCCGGCCAGTGACGACGCTGTTCATCTCCGACCTGCACCTCGACCCGGCGCGGCCCGACATCACCGGCCAGGCGCTGGAGTTTCTCGCCACCGAGACGCAGGGCGCCGAGGCGTTGTACATCCTCGGCGACCTGTTCGAGGCGTGGGTCGGCGATGACGACCCGGAGCACGAGAAGCGCCGCGTCATCGCGGCGCTCAAACAACTTACCGATGGCGGATTGCCGTGTTACTTCATGCACGGCAACCGGGATTTTCTTGTCGGCGAGGGCTTCGCCGCCGCCAGCGGCTGCAGGCTGCTGGCCGACCCGACCATCGTCGAGCTGCACGGCACGAAGGTCATGCTGATGCACGGCGACACGCTGTGCACCGACGACCACCAGTACCAGGCCTTCCGCCAGATGGTGCGCAACCCGTCCTGGCAACAGGCGATGCTGGCGCGACCGCTTGCTGAGCGGGTGGCATTGGCGAAGCAGATGCGCGAGGCCAGTGCGGCGTCCATGGCCGGCAAGTCCGAAGAGATCATGGACGTCAACCAGGACGCGGTCGAGTCGGCGATGCGCGAGCACGGCGTCTACACGCTGCTGCACGGCCACACTCATCGACCGGCGGTGCACCGCTTCGAGCTCGACGGCCGCGAAGCCGTGCGGATCGTGCTGGGCGACTGGTACACGCAGGGCAGCGCGCTCAGCTGGCATGCCGATGGCCCCGTGCTCAGGACGCTGCCGCGCTAGCCCACCCGAGGCTGCGGGCAAGTCTTTCTCTCGTTGTTCGATCGGCATTTAGCAGTCGCTGATGACTGACGTCGACAAAACACCATTCGACTGCGATCAAATTTGACACAGGCTGGCGGCTTTGTTAAGTGTGCTTGGGCAATGATCCTGCCAACTCACCCTGGTGTTACTAACCAGAATAGGATGTGACTATCGAGGAGGAAACTGCAATGAATCTGCCTTATCTTGCACTTGGCGTTCTTTGTGCAATATCCATGACCACCGCATCTGCTGAACCTCATGTCCAAAGCCATCCAACGCGCGGCGCTCACTCTATCGAGTTAGATCGTTCAGCGATTTCAGCAGCTCCTGTCCAGTCTCGTGCGGACCTCGAAAGCCACCTCGCTGACAACCCTGACTCGGCGTTTCATCGGCTGTCCCATGGCGGTCGCGAAACCTTTCTCGCGAGCCTGGTGTTGACCGAGAAAGGCCTCGGCAGCTTCAATTATAAGGTACTGGAGGACGAACTGACCCCGACTCAGATTCACGAAGTCCTTTCGCTGTTCGGACTCGGTGAACTCGTTTCCCATTTCAAGAACGCGCGCGTCGAAACTCCGCATGATGCGCAGCTGTTGAGGTCCGACCAATCTGCAACAAGCAGCACTTCATGCCTCGTTATCGAGAACCACTACTGTTCTCCACCTGCTACGTGCAGGTACGAAAACGGAGCGCATTGCATCACTTGTAATTGCGGCATGGATGAACCCTAGCCAATAGGGATAATCAGCAAGTTCCCCTGACTGCATGCAGGCGGCATCCCCCAAACCCGATGGCGACCTTGGAGTTCGCGACGTCCAAGTCGCAGCCGGGCACGCTGACCCATAATGTACACATTACGGACGATCATCCTCTGGATATGGGCGGGGTTGCTTTGTCCCTTGCCTGCACTGAGCGAGCATCACCTCACCGAGCGCGTCGACCGATTTCGCGATGAATTGCGCATTCTGGTGGACCAAGCGGACTCGACCAACACCCGGCCCGATCGCGACCGGATCGAAGGCCTATACCAGAAATATTTCCCAAACCCTCGGCTCATCAAGACTTCAACGAAACACACATTGGCTGAGCTTGCAGCCCTGCACGCCGGGATTGAGGATGCGTTCTCATACACCTTGTCGCCACTCATGCTGGGCCGACTCGGCCAGCTAGTTGGGCAGATTACGGAGCAGCTTCGGCAGGACGTTCAAAGGGGCCCGGATGCCGCACTGAGGTACCTGACGAGATTCCACGCGGACCTTCTCCGGGCGCGCCGCTTCACCCAGGCCCGCGATCTGGTGGAAAGATACGAGCTCAATGCACCACACTGGAACTTGATCGACGAGTCGCCTGCAGGCGCTGGACCAGCGGTTCTCGACATCGCCGCAGACCGGCCTCCTGTGACACTCACGCGAAGGTGGGTGGATCTTGGACCAGACCCGATGCTTGTGGCGGTGGTTCATCCGCACTGCGGACCTTCCAGGCGCGCCATGATGCACATCGAAAACCACCCGGACCTGGCTGCACTGTTCGCCAACCGGACAGTGTGGCTTGCGGACGCACGCCAAGTGAATCTCGAGCCACTTACGGACTGGAACGCCCAGGCTCGAGAGACCAAGATATCCATCTCCTATGACAATTACGCGTGGCCTGAGGCGATCGGATTCATGCGCACACCCGTGTTCTATTTCCTTCGGGATGCCGTGGTGCGCGACGTCGTAATCGGCTGGCCAGGCGTCGAGCAGGTCGAGCGTCTTCACGCTGGCTTTGACGCCATCGGGGTCGACTCTGGCATTAGCCCGATCGCCCGCTGACAAGCTCCGCGCAGCAACGCCGACCAACGACGCCTCGCAATCACTTGTGTCCCCGTGGGCAACGGTCAGCGCCGCCTCGATCGACACGGTAGCGGGGGCGAGACGCCATGGGCGCGCCCTCGCGGTCAACCAGACACAGGCGGCCCGCTGTGGAAACGAAGCTCCGTGTCGGGCTCAGTGGCAAGAGCATTCTCGACCTGGCGAATGGCGTCGATGCGGGCGCCGAAATCGTCGCCGGCGAATCCCTCGGCGAGGGCAAGATAATTCCGAAAGTGCCGCGCCTCCGAAGCGAGCAGCCCGTTGTAAAAACGGCCGAGCTCCGCGTCGAGCCGCGGCGCCAGCATCGCGAAGCGCTCACATGAACGCGCCTCGATGAAAGCGCCGACCACGAGGCGATCCACCAGGCGGCCCGGCTCGTCCTTGCGCACCGCCGCGGCCAGCCCGGCGGCGTAGCGCGACGCCGGCACCCGCCGCCACGCGATGCCGCGCCGGCGCATGATCTGGCGCACCTGCTCGAAATGGCGCAACTCCTCGCGCGCCAGCCGCGACAGCCGATCACACAGCACCGCGTGCTCCTCGTAGCGAAACAGCATCGCCAACGCGGTGGACGCCGCCTTCTTCTCGCAGTTGGCGTGGTCCACCAGCAGCATCGGCAACACCGCCGGGTCCGCGGCCGCCTCCGCCCAGGCCTCGGGCGTCGCCGCGCCGAGAAAATCATTCAGCTCCGCGTGCACGACCCGTCTCCCGAAATGGGGAATGTCCCCATTTTCACGGCAGGGCATCGAGCAGGGCGCGCGCGGACTCGAAGCGGCCGGCCGGGTCCTTGGCCATCATCCGCTCGAGCAGCGGCTGGTAGGACGCGAGCGGCGCCGGCAGTACCGGCAAGGGCGCATGCCGGTGCTTCCAGATAATCGCCATGGGCGAGCCGGCGACGTAGGGCTTGCGCCCGGTGAGCATCTCGTGGAACACCACGCCCACGCTGTAGATGTCGGCGCGCTCGTCGACCGGCGCGCCTTCGCCCTGCTCCGGGCTCATGTAATAGGGCGTGCCGAACACTTCGCCGAGGCCGGTCAGCTCGGCGGCGGAATCGCGCAGCTTGGCGACGCCGAAGTCGATCAGCGCCAGGCTGCCGTCGTCGCGCAGCATGATGTTGGCCGGCTTGAGGTCGCGATGCAGCACGCCGACCGCATGAATGGCGTCGAGCGCGCGCGCGATCTGCACCAGGTACTCGAGCGCCTGCGGCGCCGGCATGCCGCGCGACAGGCGTTCGCCGAGATGGCCGCCCGCGAAGAACTCCATGACGATGAAGGCCATGTCGTCGGCGATGCCGAGGTCGAAAATCTCCACGACATTGGGATGGCGAATGCCCGAGATGACCTCGTACTCGCGCAGGAAGCGCTGCAGCGGCAGGAACTGGTCGACGCGGTCGGGCACGTGGCGGAACACCTTCGCCACCACCAGGCGCTGGTTGCGTTCGCGCTCCATGAGGTACACCGAGGCGGTGGCGCCGCTGCCCAGCGCCTTCAGGAAGCGATGGCCCTTGAGCCGGAAGGTCGGCTGCTCGAGCTTGCGCGCGCGGCCCGGGCGCGCCTTGAGTCCCTGGCCCCGGCGCAGCGCCTCACGCACCACCCGGCTGATGTGATCGTGGGTGCTGCGGCCCTTGGAGAGGAAATCGTCGGCGCCCGCCTCCAGCGCGCGCACGATGGTCTGCTGGTCGCCCTGCGGCGTGAGGAACACGATCGGCGGACAGTCGGGCCCGGCCTTCAGTCGCCTGAGCACCTCCAGGCCGTCGTGCTCACCCAGGCTGTGGTCGAGGAACACCAGGTCCCAGCGCGCGGGCTCGAAGTCCGCCGGCAAGGGATCGTCGCCGACCGGGTCGTGGCACTCGACCTGCGCCTGCGGCCGCGCCGCGGCGAGGTGATGACTCAGCCACGTCCGGTAATCGCGGTGATCGTCAACGATGAGAATGCGCTGCGGCACGAGCACTCCAGGCGAACGGCAGCCGGTAGCATAAACATCCCGATCCCCCGCGGGCCAGCATCACGCGCATCGCAGACCTCACCGGCGCAGCGCCAGCACCAGGTCCATGACGTTTGTGCCGGTCGGCCCGGTCAACAGCGCATCGCTGGTGGCGGCGAGATAGCGGCCCGAATCGGCCGCCGCCAGCGCGGCGAGCGCATCGAGTCCGAGCGCCCGACCGCGCTCGAGCAGCCCGCCGTCGGCCCAGCCGCCGGCAGCGTCCCCGGTCCCGTCGCTGCCGTCGGTCGCGGCACACAGCGCGACCACGTCGCGACGTCCATCGAGCGCACGGCCGAGCGTCAGCGCCAGGTGACTGTTGCGGCCGCCCGCGCCTGGGTTCTCCGGCAGCCGCACCGTGGTCTCGCCCGACCAGCCGTGCAGGCCCGGCGGGCCCTGCGACAGCGCGGCGAGAATCTCGCCCGCGGCCTGGTCCGTGGTGCCGCCCAGCGGCGCGGCGTGCATTTGCACCGCGAGGCCGGCAGCCTGCGCGACGGCCGCCGCGGCCGACAGGGCGCGGCGCCCGCTCGTGAGCACCCGGTAGTCGACCTCGGCCAGGCCGGCGCCGTCCGGCGGCGCCGGCGCGTGCGCCAGCAGGGCCGTCAGCCATCCCGGCAATCCCGCCGGCAGGGGTCGCCACAGCGACGCCGTCCACGGACCGGAAGCGATCACGGCCGGATCGTCGCCCGGCACGTCGGAGAGCGCAAGCACCACCACCCGCCGGCCGGCGCAGCGCGCCGCGAGCCGGCCGGCCTTCAACAGCGACAGCCCGGCGCGGACCCGGTTGACGGCCGCGATCGGCAGCCCGCTGGCGAGCAGCCAGTGGTTGGCGCGCGCCAGCCCGGCTGCATCGACCCCGCCCGGCAGCGCCTCGGCCAGCGCGGAGCTGCCGCCGGACAAGAGGCACAGCAGCGGCACGCCCGGCGGCAAGGCGTCGACGAACTCCAGCAATTCGCGCCCGGCCAGCAGGCTGCGCTCGCCGGGCACCGGATGGTCGCCGAGCAGGACCCGGGCGTGCGCCACGCCGGGTTCGCCGGGCCGCGCGGTGCCGGCGCGGGTGATGCACAGCGCCGGTCCACGCCAGGCCGGGAGCGCATCCGCCAGGCCGGCCAGCATGGCCGGCGCCGCCTTGCCGAGGGCCAGCACGGGCCAGTCCGCACCGGCCCCGAACTCGGCGGCCGCCCGCGCCACCACGCGCCGGCCGTCGACGGCCTCGAGCGCCGCCGCGAGGCACCGGCGCAGCAGTTCGCGGGGGTCTTGCGGCACAGGCAGGCAGGCCGGCGGCGCGGGCGGCTCCCGCGCTACAGGATCTCTGCCGTGCGGCCGGCGACCACGGGCCGGCGCGCCGTCTTGGCGGAATCCGAGCGCGCCGTCTCGATCTTGCGCAGGTACTCGGGCGTGACGTCGCCGGTCAGATACTCACCCGAGAAGCACGAGGTGTCGAACTCGCGGATGTCGGCGTTGTCGTGCTTGACGGCGCGCACCAGGTCCTCGAGCGTCTGGTAGATCAGCCAGTCCGCGCCGATGTACTCCTGCACCTCCTGCTCGGTCCGGCCGTGCGCAATCAATTCCGCGGCCGCCGGCATGTCGATGCCGTAGACGTTGGGATAGCGCACCGGCGGCGCGGCCGAGGCGAAGTACACCTTGCGGGCGCCCGCCTCGCGCGCCATGTCGATGATCTGCCTGGAGGTGGTGCCGCGCACGATGGAGTCGTCCACGATCAGCACGTTCTTCTTGCGGAACTCGAGGTCGATGGCGTTCAGCTTGCGGCGCACGGATTTCTCGCGCAGCGTCTGGCCCGGCATGATGAAGGTGCGACCGATGTAACGGTTCTTGATGAAGCCCTCGCGGTACTTGACGCCGAGCCGGTGCGCCAGCGGCAGCGCACTGGTGCGGCTGGTGTCCGGCACCGGGATGACCACGTCGATGTCGTGCTCGGGCCGCTGCGCAATGATGCGGTCGGCGAGCGCCTCGCCCATGCGCAGCCGCGCCTTGTAGACCGAGATGTTGTCGATGATCGAATCGGGCCGCGCGAAGTACACGTACTCGAAGATGCAGGGGCTGCGGCGCTCCGCGGGCACGCACTGGCGCGTGTGCAGGCGCCCCTGGAGGTCGATGAACACCGCCTCGCCGGGCAGCACGTCGCGCAGCAGTTCGAAGCCCGCGACGTCGAGCGCCACGCTTTCCGAGGCCACCATGTGTTCGCGCCGGCCGCCCACGTCGCGATAACCGAGCACCAGCGGCCGGATGCCGCAGGGATCGCGCAGGGCGAGAATACCCGTGTGCATGATCAAGGCGACCACGGCGTAGCCGCCGCGGCACCGGCGGTAGATGCCCTCTGCGGCGCGAAACACCTCGTCGGGTCCCGGGAATCTGCCGTCCACCTGCTCGAGCTCGTGCGCGAACACGTTCAGCAGCACCTCGGAGTCGGAGCTGGTGTTGAGGTAGCGATGGTCCTCGCGGATCACCAGGTCGGCGAGCTCGTCGGCGTTGGTCAGGTTGCCGTTGTGCGCCAGGCAGATACCGTACGGCGAGTTGGTGTAGAAGGGCTGCGCCTCGGTGCGGCTCGAGGTGCCCGCGGTCGGGTACCTGCAGTGGCCGATGCCGATATTGCCGGTCAGCTTCAGCATGTGGCGGCGCTCGAACACATCGCGCACCAGGCCGTTGTTCTTGCGAATGTGCAGGCGCTCGTCGGCGGTGACGATGCCCGCGGCGTCCTGGCCGCGATGCTGCAGCACCGTCAGCGCGTCGTAGAGCACCTGGTTTACCGCGCCGTTGCCGACGATCCCCACGATTCCGCACATCGCTCGCTTACTCCGCCATGGCGTCGCCGGCCCAGTCCAGGCCGGCATCGATGTAATCCCGGAGCGCCTTCGTCAGCTCCGCCGTTCTCGGCACGATGACCGACTCCTGCCACCACGACTCCTGGTCCATCTCCAGCATCTGGAACACGATGACCAG
>DAOMOU010000076.1:0-8583 GCA_035444525.1 Gammaproteobacteria bacterium
GCCGCTCGACCATCGCCTTCTCGCCCTCGCGCAGCCAGACGCGCGGGTCATAGTGTTTCTTGTTGGGCTTGTCGTCGCCGTCCGGGTTGCCGATCTGGCCCTGCAGGTAGTCGCGCTTCGCCTCGTAGTAGTCTTTCACGCCCTTCCAGGTGGCCCACTGCGTGTCGGTGTCGATGTTCATCTTCACCACGCCGTAGGAAATCGCTTCCGCGATCTTGTCCTTCTCCGAGCCGGAGCCGCCGTGGAACACGAAACAGACCGGCTTGTCGGGCGTCTTGTGCGTGGCGCGCACGTGGTCCTGCGAGTTCTTCAGGATTTCCGGCGTGAGCAGTACGTTGCCCGGCTTGTAGACGCCGTGCACGTTGCCGAATGAGGCGGCCACCGTGAAGTTGGGGCTGATGGCCGACAACGTGCGGTAGGCGTACTCGACGTCCTCCGGCTGGGTGTACAGGGCCGAGTTGTCGATGCCCGTGTTGTCCACGCCATCTTCCTCGCCGCCAGTCACGCCGAGTTCGATCTCCAGCGTCATGCCGAGCGGCGCCATTCTCTCGAGGTATGCGGCGCACGTGCCGATGTTTTCCTCCAGCGGCTCCTCCGACAGGTCCAGCATGTGCGACGAGTAGAGCGGTTTGCCGGTCTCCTCGAAGTGCCTGCGGCTGGCCTCCAGCAGGCCGTCGATCCATGGCAGCAGCTTGCGCGCGGCATGGTCGGTATGCAGGATCACCGGCACGCCGTAGGCCTCCGCCACCGCATGCACATAGCGCGCGCCCGCGATCGAGCCGAGGATGGCGGCCTGCTGCCTGTCGTTGGGGAGCGACTTGCCGGAGAAAAACGTGCCGCCACCGTTGGAGAACTGGATGATCACCGGCGAGTTCACCGCCCGGGCCGCTTCCAGCACGGCGTTTACCGAGTTGGAGTTGACGACGTTGACGGCCGGCAAGGCAAAGTTGCCGGCTTGTGCAAGCCGGAAGACCTGCATGACGGCATCGCCGGTGACGACGCCGGGGCGGGCTACAGCAGATACGCGGGCGGCGGATTGTTGCGACATGAATCAGTGCTCCTGCGAAAACAGCGCGAAATTCTAGCCGATCGAGGCCCCGGCCGGGGGTGTGACCGGCGCCCGGGCGTCGTGGTGCTGGTGCATCGGTGCTGCGCCCTCCTGGGTCGGCGGGTGCGGGTCATGGCCGTGCAGTCCGGCCATGCGCATCAACGGCGTGGCTGCGGTCCATGCACCGAAGATCACCAGCAGCCAGCCGAGCGCGCGCCGGCGCTGCGCCGTAAGAAAACTGCCACCGCGCCCGGCCGCCCAGCTCAGGCCGATCATCGCCGGCGCCGTGCCGAGGCCGAACACCGCCATGAACAGCGCGCCGTCGCGCGCAGTGCCGCTGGCCGCGGCAGCCGCCAGCATGCCGTACACCAGGCCGCAGGGCAGCCAGCCCCACAGTGCGCCCAGCGCCAGCGCCTGGCCGGCATGCCGCGGCGGGATGAGGCGGCGTGCGGCCGGGGCGAGCCTGCGCCACAGGGTTGCGCCGGCGGCCTCGAGTGGCGCCAGCAGCTTGAGATTGATCGCAACCTGCAGCCCCAGGAGGATCAGCACGATACCCATGACGAGGCGCAGCCAGGGGCCGAGACCGGCGGCGCCGGCCAGTCCGGCGCCGATCGCGCCGGCGATCGCGCCGGCGACCGAGTAACTCGCGATCCGGCCGGCACTGTAGGCCGCGGCGAAGGACGCGCGACCACCGCCCGCCATGCCCAGCGCGCCGGCGATGCCGCCGCACATGCCAAAGCAATGGACGCTGCCGACCAGGCCGCCCAGCAGGGCCGCGAGCAGGCTGGATTCCAGGTTCATGTCGGCTCGTCCCCCTGGCCGTCGGCCGGTCGCGCATCCTCAGCGGCCTCGCTCGCCGGCGGCCGGGAGTCGTCGTCCAGCAGGATTCGCCAGCCCGGGCTTTCCAGGTCGTCGAACTGGCCGCTGTCGACGGCCCAGAAGAAGGCCCACAGCGCGCCGACCAGGATGAGGATTCCCATCGGAATCATCAGGTAAAGAATGCTCATGCCCGGGCGCCCTCGGCCAGCGGCCCCGGCGCCGCCGCGCGCTCGGCGCGCGTCGGGCGGGACAGGCGCAAGGCATTGAGCACCACCAGCAGCGAGCTCGCTGACATGCCCAGTGCCGCCATCCAGGGGGTGATGAACCCGGCGGCCGCCAGCGGCAGGGCCACCAGGTTGTAGCCGGCGGCCCAGGCCAGGTTCTGTCGGACGATCCGCACGGTGCGGCGCGCCGTGGCGACCCCGGTCACCAGCGGCGCGAGCGATTCACCGAGCAACACCATGTCGGCGCTGGTCTGGGCCAGCGGTGTACCGGCGGCCATCGCCACCGAGACGTCCGCGCCGGCCAGCACGGGCGCGTCGTTCACGCCGTCGCCGACCATGGCGACGCTATCGGCCTGCGCCTGTCGGGCGCGCAACAGCGCCAGCTTGTCCTGGGGCGTAAGCCCGCCGCGCCACTCGCGCACGTCGGTGGCCGCCGCGACCGGCGCCACGGCCGCCGGCGCGTCGCCGCTGGCGATCTCGACTTCCAGGCCGAGCCGCCGGATTTCGGCCAGCAATTCGCGGCTGCCACTGCGCAACCGGTCGGCCAGCCGGAACTCGGCCGCCACACCCTGCGCGCCGACGAGCCAGATCACCGTGTCTTCGCCGCGGGACGGCGCAGGCGGCACGCCCGCCGCGGCAGCCGCCCAGTCGGGCCGACCCAGCCGCCAGCGGCGGCCATCGACCAGGCCCTCGATGCCGAGTCCGGGCGAAACCTTGACCTCGCGGGCCTCGCCGGCCGGCGAGGCGATCATGAAGGCCCGCGCGATGGGATGCTCGGAGACGGCCTCGAGGGCTGCGGCGATGGCAAGCGCCTGGTCGGCATCGAGACTGCCGTGCGCATCGACCGCAGTGATCCGCGGCCGGCCGTGCGTCAGGGTGCCGGTCTTGTCGAAGATCACCCGCCGTACATGCGCCAGCTTCTCGACCGCGCCGGCGCGGGTCACCAGCAGTCCGCGCCGGGCCAGGAAGCCGGTGGCGGCCGTCAGGGCCGCGGGGGTGGCGATCGAGAGCGCACAGGGACAGGTGGCGACCAGCACCGCGAGCGTGATCTCGAACGCGCGCGTCGGGTCGAGGATGTTCCAGGTGAACCAGGTGAGGGCCGCCGCGGTCAGGACGCCGACCACGAACCAGCGCGCCACGACGTCTGCGCTCACCGCGATCGGCGGCCGCTCGGACTGTGCCCGGTCGAGCAGCCGGCCGATGGCCGAAACCATGGTCTCCGACCCGGTGCGCTCGATCTGCAATTCCAGCGGATCGCCGAGGTTGATGCTGCCGGCGAGCGCAACCTCGCCTGCCTTGCGCAGGCGCGGACGCGACTCGCCCGTGAGCATCGACTCGTCGAGGCGCGCGTTGTCCCGCAGCAGCCGGCCGTCGGCCGGCAGCGTTTCGCCGTGGCGCACCGACACCACGTCGCCCGGGTGCAGCTCCCGCAGCGCGACCGTGATCCATTCCCCGCCGGCGGCGCGCCGCCGCGCCGACCCCGGCAACAGCCTGGCCAGTGCCTCATGCGTATCGCCGGCGCGATGTCGCGCGCTCATTTCGAGGTAGCGCCCGAGCAGCAGAAAAAAGGTGAACATGGTGACGGATTCGAAGTACACCTCGCCGGCACCGACCAGAGTGTGCCAGGAACTGGCCAGCCAGGCGCCGCCGATGGCCAGCGAGACCGGCACGTCCATGCCCGGCCGTCCCGAGCGGATATCGCGCCACGCGCCGGCGTAGAAGGGCAAGGCCGAGTACAGCGCCACCGGGGTCGCCACCAGCATGCTGACCCAGCGGAACAACTGCTCGAGGCCGGGATCCATGTCCTGGAACGCTCCGACCCAGAGCGCCACGGCGTACATCATCACCTGCATCATGCCGATGCCGGCCACGCCGAGCCGGCGCAAGGCCTTGCGCCGCTCGCGTTGCGCGGCCTCGGCCGCGCCGGCGCCGCCCGGATGGGGCCGGTAACCCAGTCGCGAGAGCACGCCGAGGGCGCCGCTGAGCGGCAAACGGGCCGGGTCCCACACCAGGCGGGCGCGCGAAGAGGCCGGGTTGACCCGGATCTCGCGCACGCCGGGCACCTGTTCGAGGCTGCGCTCGATCAGCCAGCCGCACGCCGCGCAGCGCACGCCCTCGACCAGCATGGTGCAACTGCGCAGGCCTTCGCCGGCGGGCGCGCTCACCGCCTCGAGCATCTCCGGCCGGTCAAACGGCCGCCAGGGCAAGTCCGGGGCCTCTGCGGCGGTAATGTCGGCGGGTCGCCCGGCGGGCAGCGTGCGAAAGCGATAGAAATCGGCCAGGCCGCTGGCGCCGATCAACTCGGCCACCGCCTTGCAGCCGGGACAGCAGACCCGGTGGCTCCGTCCCTCGATCTCGACGAACCAAGGCTCCGTGCCGTTCAGCGGCTCGCCGCAGTGGAAGCAGGCGCTCTCGGTCACGATGGCTCAGGGCGCCGGCGGCGCCAGCGCCAGTTCGCGCTCGCCGTCGAGCTCGCCGGACAGGCGCCAGCCCAGGTCCCCCGGGTAGATCTGCACATACCAGCGTCCCTCGGGCGTCTCAACACTGCCGCTCCAGCCATCGGGAGAGCGGGTGAGCTGCACCACCTGGTCGCGCTCCTCCACCAGCGGGTGCGACAAACGCAATTGCAGCGACGCCGGCTCGACTGATTCCGGCGCCAGGCGGACCACCACCAGCCCGGCATCGGCAATGAAACGGATCTCGGCGGTGACGCCGAGTGCGGCGGCGGCGAGGTCGCGCTCGCGGCGTTGCTCGATGGAGCGGGCGATGCGGGAATAATCATCCACCACCATCGGGTTCGGCCGGCTCACCGCCAGCCAGATGGTGACCATGCTGGCGATCACCACCGAAGCCGGCAGGGCGATCAGGAACCACGGCCAGAACTGCCGGTACCAGGGCTCCGGATGGCGGCCCTCTCCAAGCGCCGTGCGGGTCGGTGTGTTCACGGCGGGTCCGCCGGCCCGATGAAGCGTGTGGCGCGCTCGACGGTCGCGGGCGCCTCGCCGAGCGCTTCCACGACCAGCGTCACTTCGGCGCCGCCGGCCGGCACCGCGCGCACGGGCACCTGCAGGCGCAACGGCACGCGCCGCACTTCGCCCGGCGCGGCCGCGAGCGGCAGCGGTGCGTCGACTTTCACCTCCAGTCCCTCTAGCCCGCGCGCGGTTACGCGGTAGCTGCGCTCGGCCTCGGTCTTGTTGACGAAGGTGACGGTATAGACATTCTCGACCAGTCCACCCGGCAGTTCGCGGTAGAGCATGTTCCGATCGCGAATGACGTCGACGATCAGCGTGCTGCGGTTGGCGACGGCGACGCCGAAGCCGACCAGCAGGGTCAGCAGCAGCGCGCCGTAGATCATCACCCGCGGCCGCAGCACGCGCGCCGGCTGGCGCTCTTCCATTGCGTGGTGGGTGGAGTAGCGGATCAGGCCGCGCGGGTACGCCATCTTGTCCATCACGTCGTTGCAGACGTCCACGCAGGCGGCACAGGCAATGCACTCGATCTGCAGCCCCTCGCGGATGTCGATGCCGGTCGGACAGACCTGCACGCACATATTGCAGTCGATGCAGTCGCCGAGCCCGGCCGCTTTCGGGTCGATCGAGCGCTTGCGGCCGCCGCGCGGTTCGCCGCGGCGGGCATCGTAGGAGATGATCATGGTGTCCTTGTCGAACATCGCGCTCTGGAAACGCGCGTAAGGACACATGTACTTGCAGACCTGTTCGCGGAGCAGCCCGGCATTGCCGTAGGTGGCGAAACCGTAGAACAGCACCCAGAAGGTTTCCCACGGCCCGGCGGAAAAAGTCAGGAGCTTGGCGCCGAGCTCGGTCGCCGGCGTGAAATAGGCGACGAAGGTGAAACCCGTCCACAGCGCGAAGCCGATCCACATGACCTGCTTGGCGCCCTTGCGCAGCACCTTTTCGCGCGTCCACGGCCCCTTGTCCAGCTTGCGACGCTGGCTGTGATTGCCCTCCGCCAGGCGCTCCATCCACAGGAAGGCCTCGGTCCACACCGTCTGCGGGCAGGCGTAGCCGCACCACAGCCGGCCGGCGATCGCCGTGACGAAAAACAGCGTGAGTGCGGCGATGATCAGCAGCCACGCCATGAAGAAGAAATCCTGCGGCCAGAAAGTCAGCCCGAAGATGTAGAACTTGCGGGCCGGCAGGTCGAACAGCACCGCCTGGCGGTCACCCCAGGGAATCCACGGCAGCAGGTAATAGATGCCCAGCAGGACCCACACCGCGAGGTTGCGCAGCGTGGCATAGCGACCCTTGACCTCCCGCGGGTAGATCTTCTCGTGCGCGACGTAGAAAGACTCAGGCGCGGCGCCGCCGGCGCCGCCCTGGGGCTGGGCATTCATTGCCGTTCCTCTCGACCCTGGTGCGCGCGGGGGCGCAGCCGCCTGCGCAACGGGCCGCCGCGCCTGCCGCCGCTTCTCTGACCGTCGCCGGGCCGGCGCGTTCCACCGGGCGGCCCCGGCAGTTCCGTGCGCACCAGCCAGATGGCGAACAAGGCAGTCGCCGCAGTCAGCATCCAGAAGCCGAAAAAGCCGATCGCGTAGCCGGCCTGCCGGCTGATTTCCCAGCCCGGCGTGGTCGTTCCGGACAGCACCTCGGGATCCACCATGGCGAAAAACACCGCGGATGCCGCGCAGGCCATCAGGAAAGACGCCCATGCCACGTAGGCGACGTCGCGTTGACGGCGGCGCCAGATCCGGGGGCGGTCGCCGCTCTCGTCGTGTTGCGGCTGCGGGCTGCGCGCCATGCCGTACCTCTTACCGGCCGGCCTGTCCGGAGAGGCGCAGCACGTAGGCCGCCATCAGCCGGGACTGCTGCTCGCCGAGTATCGGCAATTGTGCCGGCATGTTGTTCTGGCGGCCCCTGGTGATGGTCTCGGCGATGGTGCGCCGGTCGGACCCGTACAGCCAGTTGTTGTCGGTCAGGTTCGGCGCGCCGAGCGCGGTCATGCCCGTGCCGTCCATGCCGTGGCAGGCGCCGCACACCGCCCACATCGGCTGCGCCGCGGCCGCCAGCGCGGCGTCGTGGTCCAGGCCGGCGAGGCTGCGCACGTACTCGACCATCTGCGCCACGGCGCGTTCGCCGCCGAGCGCATCGCCCATCGGCGGCATCATGCCCGAGCGGCCGTTCTGGATGCTGGCGAGAATTGCGGTTTCGTCGCCGCCCCACAGCCACGCATCGTCGGTCAGGTTCGGGAAGCCGGGCGCACCGCGGCCGTCGGAGCCGTGGCACTGGGCACAACGGTTGCCGAAGATGTTGCCGGCTGCCGCCATGGCATCGCTGTTGCGGGCCAGTTCAACGATCTCGAGATTGTCGAAGCGTGCGAAGAATTCCTGCTGCCGTTCGTCGATCCGGGCCACTTCTTCCTCGTACTGGCCCGTCTGGGTCCAGCCAAGCACGCCCTGGAAATTGCCCAGGCCGGGATACAGCACCAGGTAGATCACCGAGAACACCACCGTCAGGTAGAACAGCCACAGCCACCAGCGCGGCAGGGGGTTGTTGTACTCCTGCAGGTCGCCGTCCCAGACGTGGCCGGTCGTGTCCGAAGCCTTCTCGCCGGGACTGGTCCGCGACGTCATCCACAGCAGCCACAGACAGCCGACGATGTTGGCCACGGTCAGCAGAATGATCCATCCGCTCCAGAAACTGCTCATCGCGATTCCCCGTTCTCAAGCGTGCTCTTGGGTCCGCGCTCGTCCTCCTCCAGCGGGAGGTTCGCGGCCTCTTTGAAGTCCTTGTGCCGGCGGCTGCTCCACGCCCAGAAGACGATCCCGATGAATGCCACCATCAGGAGCAGCGTCCAGACGATATGCCAGTCGTCTCCGCTCACCTTCAGCGGCCCCTTCCCAGGTTGGTGCCGAGGCTCTGCAGGTAAGTGATCATGGCGTCCATCTCGGTCTTGTCCGCCAGCGCCGCCCCCACGCCGGCGATGTCTTCGTCGGAGTAGGGGTGGCCGAGCCTGCGCAAGGCCAGCATCCGCCGCTCGATGCGACGCGGGTCGAGGCCGCGCTTCTCGAGCCAGGGGTAGCCCGGCATGTTCGACTCGGGCACCAGCATGCGGGGGTCGATCAGGTGCAGGCGGTGCCACTCGTCGCTGTACAGGCCACCGACGCGCGCCAGGTCGGGCCCGGTGCGCTTGGAGCCGAACTGGAAGGGCCGGTCATAAACCGACTCGCCGGCGAGCGAATAGTGCCCGTAACGCTCGGTCTCGGCGCGGAACGGCCGGATCATCTGCGAGTGGCAGCCGTAACAGCCTTCGCGGATGAAGATGTCGCGCCCCGCCAGCACCAGCGGCAGGTGCGGCTCGATTCCCGGCGCGGGGTCCCTGACCTGCGAGTCGAAGATCAGCGGAACGATCTCCACCAGCCCGCCGACGCTGATCACCAGGACGATCAGCACCGCCATGAGGCCGACTTTTCTTTCCACGAGTTCGTGCTTCATGCCAGCTTCCCCCTAGTGCGCCGGAGCCATGACGGGAACT
>DAOMOU010000077.1:0-8543 GCA_035444525.1 Gammaproteobacteria bacterium
GCGCCGCCGCCGCTGCGCAGGCCCCGCAGGCGCCACAGCGAGGCGATGCCGATGAACGCGGCGGTGCCCATCGCGGCGATGGTGAACATCACCGGATCGACGGTGGCCTGCGGAATCTCTCCATCGGGAGCGACGGCCACGTTGAACAGCACTGACAACACCAGCGCCACCGCCAGCGCCACCAGCGCGGTGGCGATCGCGAAGGCGGCCAGCAGCTTGCGCGAAACCCCGCGCGCCGCCGCCTGCCGCCCGAAGAAGTCCATGCCGCGTGCCTCGCCCGGTGCGGGTCAGCGCGGACTCAGAAGCTGACCTGCGGCACCTGGCGCTTCTCCTCCGACTCGATCTGCAGGAACGCGGCGGCATCGAAGTTGAAGGAATTGGCGATCAGGTTGTTGGGGAAATTCTCGCGGGTGTTGTTGTAGCCCATCACCGCGTCGTTGAAGGCCTGGCGGGAGAACGCGACGCGGTTCTCGGTGCTGGTGAGCTCCTCCTGGAGCTGCATCATGTTGCGGTCGGCCTTCAGGTCGGGATAGGACTCCGACAGGGCGAACAGTCGTCCGAGGGCCGAGGACAGCGCCGACTCGGCGCCCGAGAGCTCCTTGATCGCGGCCGCGCTTTCGGGGTGCGCCGCGGCTTCCTTCAGACCTGCGACCGCGCGGGTACGCGCCGAGATGACCGCCTCGAGCGTTTCGCGCTCGTGCTTCATGTAGCCCTTGACCGCCTCGACCAGGTTCGGGATCAGGTCGTAGCGGCGGGTCAGCTGGACGTCGATCTGGGCGAACGCGTTCTTGACCGCATTGCGCAGGTTGACGAGCTTGTTGTAGGTCGCGACGGCCCACAGGACGACGGCGGCCACGACAGCGATCAGAATCCAGAAGCCCATGACGATTCCTCCCCGGATGATGCGACCGGAGAATACGCGAGGTGACGCGCAGGGTCACCTGCCGCCGCGCGATTGGCGGCGTCGCCGCCCCCGTGACGAGGCCGGCCCGGCGCCGGCGGCGGCAGGGTCGGGCGCCCGGGAGGAATACTAAGTAAAAACCGCAGCTTGGAATCGTTCCAAGCGTGTCCAGGCCGATACTGCGGGAATTGATGCGTCGCCGCAATGCCGACTGCCTGCTTGACAGTCCCAGGCGCCTCTGGCATCCGTGGCGCCGCTGACAAAGGCAAACCCGTCGAAAGGCGGGGACGCAAAGCCACCGGTCTAAAGGTCCTCCCGGACCCATGACAGCGGGGTTGCCGGCCAGGGAGAAGTCATCGGGCCATCCGCCCGCCCGCACGTTCTGCGGGTCCTCCCAGCTGTACAACCCGCCGCTGCACCGGGTCGATCGACCCGGGACCCTCAGGTTTGCGCCCCCACCTGCCGACGATACTCCAACGGGAGGTCGGGACATGGTTCGGGCAAATAGACGAAAGCTGGAGCTTCCGGCGCTGCTGGCGCTGCTCATGGCAATCGGCGGATGCGGCGGGGGCGAGGAGACGAGTTCGTCCGCGGTGGTGGTCGAGGGTGACTTCGCCGTGGTGTTCGCCAAGCGCCAGGTCTCGGCGGTGGGCAATCCCACCGACGGCGCGAATTTCGCGCCGGGCGGTGACCTGATGATGAAGGACCTGTCCTCACCGAGCGCGCCGCTGGTCAACCTCACGGTGGACTACACCCAGGGCGAAGGCGACGTCTCGGATCCCGAGGTGTCCTTCGACGGCGAGCGCGTGCTGTTTTCCATGCGCGGGCCGGGCAACCCGACCTGGAACGTCTTCGAGCTCGACCTGCCGACCCGCACCCTGCGGCGCATCATCGTGGACGATGCCGTCGCCAACGCGGGCGACGACGTCGACCCGGCGTACCTGCCGGACGGGCGCATCGTGTTCAGCTCGAACCGGCAGGAGAAATCCCGCCAGCTGCTGGCCGAGCGCAACATCGAGCCCTATGCCTACCGCGACGAGTACGAGCGCGAGCGCGTCATTGCGCTGCACGTGATGAGCTCCGAGGGCAGCGACATCCGGCAGATTTCCTTCAACCAGAGCCACGACCGCAACCCGACGGTGCTGAACACCGGCGAGATCCTGTTTGCGCGCTGGGACCATGTCGGCAACCGCAACCATTTCCCGCTGTTCATCACCAATCCCGACGGCACCAACATCTTCGTGCAGTACGGCGCTTTCAGCCCCGGCAACAGCTTCCTGCACCCGCGCGAGATGCCCGACGGCCGCGTAATGAGTTCGCTGATGCCCCTGTCGGGCACCCGCGAGGGCGGCGCGCTGATGGCCGTGGACATCCGCAATTTCGCCGAGTCCGGGGAACGGGTCCCCGGCGCTCCGGCCGACGCGGTCGCGCAGGAGCAGCTGACGCTGCACCCGATCGAGTTCGGTATGAACGTGTCGCCGTTCGGCCGCTACACCACGCCCTATCCGCTCTGGGACGGCACCAACCGCGCGTTGGTGAGCTGGTCGCCGTTCCGCCCCGAAATGGAGTTCAACCCGGTGAGCGGCCAGGACGAAGAGGTCGAGGGGCCGCCGCTGTACGGCGTGTACATGTTCAACCTGGACACCAGGACCCTGCGCCCCATCGCCCTGCCGCAGGAAGGCTGGGCCTATACGGATCCCATCGCGGTGCAGGCGCGGCCGGTACCGAACACCATTCCCGACAAGCCCCTCGATGCGGCACTCGCCGCCGAGGGCATGGGCGTGCTGAACGTCAAGAGCGTCTATGACACCGACGGGCTGGGCCTGATGGGCGCCGGCATGCTGGTGGCCGGCGAGAGCATCCCCATGACGACGCCGCCGCCCGACGACACCCGCGCCTCGGTGGCCGACCTGATGACGCTGAAGGATCCGGCGCTGACCACTGCGGCCGACCGGCCGGCGCGCTTCGTGCGCGTCACCGAGGCCGTGCCCACGCCGCCGGGCCTGTCGCGCGAGGCGATCGGCGAGACCGACCTCGAGATGCAGCAGATCGTCGGTTACGCGGAGATCGAGCCCGACGGCTCCTTCCGTATCAAGGTGCCGGCCGACACGCCGCTCGGCGTGGTCGCGGTGGACTCGGAAGGTCGTGCCATCCAGGTGCATACCAACTGGCTGCAGGTGCGCCCGGGCGAGACCCGGACCTGCAACGGCTGCCATTCGCCGCGGCGCGGCAGCGCGCTGAACTCGGCGCCCATCGCCGGCTTCCATCCCAACGCCACCATGCCGGGCGAGCTCGGCGAGTCGATGGCCGAGACGCGCACGCGCCTGAACCCGGCGGCCATGGAACTGAGCTTCGACCTGGTGTACGAGGACGTCTGGACCGACCCGGCGCAGGCCGGCCGTGCGCCCGACGCGCCGCTGCTCATCAGCTACGCGAACCTGCCGCCGACGGTGCCGGCGCCCACCGAGGGCATCGTCAACTATCCCGACCACATCCAGCCCCTGTGGGACGCCGACCGCGGTGCATCCACCTGCGTGGACTGCCATGCCAGCGATGATCCCGACGACCCGGTGTCGGCCGGCCTGGACCTGCGCGGTACGACCTCCGGCTCCGGCCGGCTGAAGTCCTACGAGGAGATCATGGTCGGCGACCCGGTAATCGACGAGGCTACCGGCCTGCCGCAGCTGCGCATCCGCGAAAACGGCGAGATCGAGATCGTGCGCACCGCGCCGCTGGTCAGCACCGGCGACTCGCGCGACAGCTCGCGCTCCAGCGCGCTGATGGCCAAGCTCTACGAGGCGCCGTTGCGCTCCGGGCGCGACATGAGCGAACCGCCGATGGTGGACCACAGCGGCATGCTGAACGCCAGCGAGCTGCGCTTGCTGGCGGAGTGGATCGACCTCGGCGGGCAGTACTACAACGATCCCTTCGACGACGCCAACGGCGACGGCTTCCGCGCCCTGTCCGAAGTGCGCGGTGGCCTGCAGGGGCTTTCCGAGCCGCTGTTTGCCGCGACCGTGCACCCGGTGCTGATGTCGCAGTGCGCCGCCTGTCACCAGCCCTTCGGCAACACCGGCACGCCGTCGACGCCGAATGAGCCCGTCAACCCGGGATTCCGCACCTCGCGCTACGTGTTGACCGGCAACGTGGAAGGCGACTTCAACGTGTCCGTGTCGATGGTCGCCGATGTGTGCGACCCGGAGTCGAGCTACCTGCTGCTGCGGCCCAGCTCGACCGAGCTGGACGATCCGCCGCATCCGCGCATCGGCGTGGATCCGGAAGACCCGGATTCGGGCACCCCGGTGCTCCTGCCGGGCAGTGCCGGATGGCAGGCCATTTACGACTGGATCGCCGCCGGCGACTGCGAGGTCTAGCGCCGCCATGCGCAACACGGGGTGCCGTCCATTGCTCATCTTCGCCGTCGCCCTGCTGGGCGCCTGCGGGGGCGAGGTCGAGAACACGCCGGTGTCCTCGACGGGCGGCACCCTGTGCATCGCGGACTACACCGACTGCGTCAACCCGATCTTTGACGCCATCATCAACGGCCGCACCGGGCAGACGACCTGCGCGGCCAGCGGCTGTCACGACGTCGGCGCCGGCTCGGGCGGCGCGTTCAAGATCTTCCCCGGGGCGGCGCCGGACTCCGTCGAGATGATGGCCAACTTCTTCTCCGCGCGGGCGTTTTCCAACCTCGACAACCCCGCCCAGAGCAAGCTGCTGCTCGAGCCATTGCAGGGCGTGTTCTCGATCACCGGCACGCACACCGGCGGCGACATTTTCCCGGACGTCAACGATCCCTGCTACCAGGCCATCCGCGCGTGGATCGCGGTGCGCGTGGAGGACGAGCAGGCCGAGAGCTGCGGCTTCTGCACGCCGCCGGCGCTGGCCGAATGCGGGTATTGAGGCATGAGCCGCCGCACGGACGCATCTGTCGGTTGGCTGCGCAGACTGGCGCTTTGCCTGGCGATGTTGCTGGGCAGCCTGGCGGCAGCTGCCGCAGGCGCTGCCGAGGATGACGCGCTCTGGCTGACCGTCACCCGGCCATACGCCGAGATGCACTCGGGCCCGGGACGCGGCTACCCCGTGTTCCATGTCGTCGAGCGGGGCGACTCGTTCACGCTGGTCCGCCAGCGCACCGAGTGGCTGATGGTGGAAACGCGCGACGGCGTGCGCGGCTGGATGCATATCAACACCGTGGAGGCCAGCCAGGGTCCCGACGGGGAACTGGTGCGCTTCGGCCGGACGGGCATGGACGACTGGCGCGGCCGGCGCATCGAGCTCGGCTTCGGCTTCGGCGATTTCGAGGGCGACCCGCTGTTCAGCTTCCGGGCCGGCTATCGCCTGGGCCCGCACTTCGTCGCCGAGGCCCAGCTGCTGCAGGCCGCCGGCAGCTTCTCCAGCACCACCGCGTACCACGCCAACCTGCAGGTGCTGCCGTTCCTGGACGGTCGAATCGTGCCTTTTTTCAGCCTCGGCGCGGGAAAGATCAGCAACGAGCCTAAAAGTACGCTCGTCGATGCCGCCAAAGTAACTGACTGGGCAGGAAATGCCGGGCTCGGAGTCCGCGGCTGGCTGACCCGGCGCTTCCTGTTGCGGGGTGACGTGCGCCACTTCGTGCTGACGCGCGACATCAACAACAACGACGACTTCACCGAGATTTCCGTGGGCTTCTCGGTGTTCTTCTGAGGACGACAGATGAATTCCGCACTGCGCCCGTTCCTGTTGATGGCAACCGCCCTGGCGGCGAGCGGTTGCAGCCTGCTGCTCGGCGACCCGCCGGCCGACGAGCCGGTGGAGGGCCCGGTGCCGGCGGTGATCGACCCGATGCTGGACCGTCGCGACATCGTGCGGCCGCAGATCGACACCGAGGACTGGGAGATCGGCGCCTTCGGCGGCGTGCTCTCGGTGGCAGACTTCGGCGCTGAAGCCATGTACGGCCTGCGCTTCGCGTACCACCCCACCGAGGATATCTACCTGGAGGGGCGCTATGCGAGCTCCTCGATCAGCGACACCAGCTTCCGCCGCATCGGCGCGCCGATCTTCGACGTCGAGAAGGAAGACCTCACAGCCTACGACCTGTCGGTCGGGGTCATGGTATTGCCGGGCGAGGTGTTTCTCGGCACGCGCTGGGCGCGCACCAGCGGCGTGTACATGAGCTTCGGCGTTGGCCGGGTGGAGTTCGCCGACCGCGACAGCATCAGTTACGCCTTCGGCTTCGGACTCAAGGTGCTGCCCACCGACTGGTTGAGCCTGCGCCTCGAGGCCCGCGATACCGTCTTTGAATCAGACCTCCTCGGAGAGAACGAGTGGAAGCACAATTTCGAAATCAATCTCGGCTTCGGCGTATTTTTCTGATCGGTGCCGCGCTGGCACTCGGCGTGCCGGCGATGGTCGCGGCCAACCAGTCGCCGGTGAACGTCGGCGCCGTCGCGCCGGACTTCGCGCTGCGCAGCACGGCGGGGGGCAACCTGCGCCTGTCCGAGCATCGCGGCCAGGTGGTGATGATCAACTTCTGGGCGACCTGGTGCGGCCCGTGCCGGCAGGAGATGCCCAAGCTGGACGAGATCTTCGCCCGCTACGAGCCGGCCGGCTTTGCCCTGCTCGGCGTCAACATCGACGAGGACGCCGAGCGCGCGCAGCGGCTGGCGGACGAGCTCGGCGTCAGCTTTCCCTTGCTGTTCGACGACGAGCAGAGCGTCAGCCGCCTGTACGACGTGCAGGCGATGCCGATGACCGTGATGGTGGACCGCGCCGGCAAGGTCCGCAGCGTGCACTACGGCTATCGCCCCGGCATGGAGCAGCGCTACCTCGACGAGGTGCGGGCGTTGTTGCGGGAGGAATGAGCATGCGGCGCCGCACACTGTTGCTGGTCCTGCTCGCGGCCCTCGGCGGCTGCGCTGCGCCGCAGCCGTGGGTCGCGCCCTACGAGCGCGAGGCGCTGGCGGACCCGTTGATGGCTTTCTCGCGCAATCCCTTCATGGACAAGCACCGCCAGCACGTGTTCGACGTGCGCGAGGGCGCGCGCGGGGCGACCGACGGCGATGGAGGCGGGTGTGGCTGCAACTGAGCGGCAGGGCCGGTCCCGGCGGCATGCGCGGTGGCTGGCGCGGCTGGCGGCCGCGCTGTCGTGCACCTGTGTCGCGGCCTTCGCGGCCACGTTGCCGGAGGATCTCGCCGAACTCATGTACCACAGCTACGACGGCGGCGGCGTGCAGGTCACCGGACCCGCGCTGAAGTTCCGCAAGGGCTTTGCAGACGATTTCTCGGCCTCCGCCACCTACTACGTGGACAGCATCACTTCGGCCTCGATCGACGTCGTCACGAGCGCCAGCCCGTACACCGAGCGGCGCGACGAGATCGGCCTGGCGCTGGACTGGCTGAAGGGCAATTCGCTGATGACCGTCGGCTACCTGGCCAGCGACGAGAACGACTACGAGTCCGGCACCTGGTCCATCGGCGTGGCGCAGGACTTTTTCGGCGGGATGAGCACCGTCACGCTCGGCTATATGCGCGGCGACGACACGGTGTCGCGCGTCGACACGGACTTCGAGGACGGCATCGAGCGCAACAGCTACGCGCTCGGCTGGTCCCAGGTGCTGACGCCGAAGATCGTCGCCAGTCTCGATTACGAGGCCATTCTCGAAACCGGCTTCCTGAACAACCCCTATCGCTCGGCGCGCGTGCTCGGCGCCCAGGTGCCCGAACAATACCCGCGCGCCCGCAACAGCCACTCGGTGGCGCTGCGCGGCATCGGCATGGTGTCGGAGGCCACCGCAGTGGAGCTGGGTTACCGCTGGTTCCGCGATACCTGGCAGGTGCAGGCGCACACCCTGGAAGCCGCCCTGGCGCGGCGTGTTCGTCCGGGGCTGACGGCGGAAGTTTCGCTGCGTTACTACGCCCAGGACGCCGCATCGTTCTACTCGGACAACTTCGACGCCGTGTACGAATTCATGGCGCGCGACAAGGAGCTGTCGACCTTCAACAGCACCTCCGCGGGCGTGCGCCTCACCTGGGACCTCGGCAGCACACTCGGTCCGCTCAGCCGCAGTTCGGTGAGCTTCGGCTACGACTTCATCAATTTCGACTACGACGACTTCACGGACATACGCAACGGTGAACTCTATGGATTCGACAGCCACGTTTTCCAGGTCTGGTTCGGGGGCTGGTGGTAGGTCCGCGATGCGCAGCCCGATAACTGCACTGCTCGTATGCCTGGCCATGGCGGCGGCGCCGGTCGCCGCGGAGGACGCCGCGCCGGACGAGGAGTTGCGCGCCCTCAAGCAGGAGCTGGTCGCGCTGAATCGCGACCTGTTCCTGCTGGAAGAGGAGCTGCTGTTCCCGGCCAGCACCCAGGTCGCCGTGTACCTGTCGCTGGACGTCGGCAAGTACTTCGCGCTCGATGCCGTGGAGTTGTCGATCGACGACCAGCGGGTCGCCAAGTACCTGTACACCGAGCGGGAGATCGACGCCCTGCACCGGGGTGGGGTGCATCGGCTCTACGTCGGCAACCTCAAGAGCGGGCGCCACGAGCTGGTCGCGGTGCTGACGGGACGCGGGCCGCAGGGTCGCGAGTACCGCAGGGCCACCAGCCTCGAGTTCGACAAGGGCCTCGGTCCCCAGCAGCTCGAGCTGGTGTTGCGCG
>DAOMOU010000078.1:0-8516 GCA_035444525.1 Gammaproteobacteria bacterium
ACGGCGCGCGCATGCGCTGGGTCAAGGCGCCGGCCGATGACGAGCCGGTGCTGCCTGCCGGCGTTACGACGCTGATCCCGGTCCTGTCGGCGCGCGCCCTGGGGGAGCCGCTGGGCGAGCGCATCGCGCACCGCGTGGAACGACTGGCGCAGGTCAGCGGCGCCGCGGCCGGCCTGCCGTTCCTGCCGGAACACGCGGCGCGCCTGCTCGCCAGCGAACACGGCCTGCTCAAGGGCGCCGGCAGCACCAGGGTCGTGCCGGTGATCAACATGGTGGACGACCCGCAGCGGCTGCAGCTGGCCACCGAGACGGCACAGCGCGCGCTGGCGCTCACGGCGCGCTTCGACCGCGTCGTGCTGGCCCGACTGAAGGACGCCGACCCGGTGGTGGCGGTCATTGAACGCTGAGGCCTTGCCGGGGCCGGCGCGCCGCCGCGGCGATCCGCCGCCGGACCGGCTGGTGATCCGGCTGGTGCCGGCGCTGCGCGAAGCCATCGTCGCGCCTTGCATCGAGGCGCTGCCGAACGAGGGTTGCGGCCTGTTGCTCGGCCGGCGCGATGGTACGGCGGCGGCGATCGTCGAGGTCCTGCCGGCCCGCAACGACCGCGCGTCCCCGGACCGCTACGAGATCGGGCCCGAGGCCGTGCTCGGCGCGGACCGGCGCGCGCGTGACCAGGGCCTGGAGTTGCTCGGTGCATGGCATTCGCATCCGGGCGGCGCGGCCGTGCCCTCCGCCACCGACCGGGCCGAAGCCTGGCCGGACTGGTGCTACCTCATCGTCGGTCTCGCCGATTCGCAGCACCCGGAGTTGCGCGCCTGGCGGCTGCTTGGTGACGATTTCGTCGAGGACACGCTGGAGATCGAATGAGCCAGGTCACCGTGCAGATCCCGCCGCCGCTGCGGCCCTTCGCGGCCGGCGCCGCCGAGTTGCGCGTCGCAGCGCGCACGGTCGCCGCGGCGCTGGCCGCCGTCGGCGCGGACCGCGCGGCACTGCTGGCGCGGGTCCTGACGCCGGAAGGCGAACTGCGGCCCTACGTCAACATCTTTGTCGGCGAGCGAAACGTGCGGCACCTCCAGGGCCTGGAGACGAAGCTGGAGGACGGCGACGTGGTCGCCATCATTCCCGCAGTCGCCGGCGGCCGATAATTGCGCTGCAGCATTTCGCTGCTCTGCCCGGCGCTTGGAATATCATTGTCTTAGGGCTATGTTATGAGGCGATTTCCGAAGTCGGATCCCTCGCATGCACTTTCCCAGGCACCCGTCGGCGCCCCGCAAGCTGGTCGTCCTCAACGCCAAGGGCGGCTCCGGGAAGACCACGCTCGCCACCAACCTCGCCGCCTGGCTCGCCGCCCGCGGCGAGCCGACCGCCCTGATGGATTTCGATCCCCAGGGCTGCTCGACACGGTGGCTGGCGAATCGGCCTGCGGACCGGCCCCCGATCCACGGCATCGCGGCCTACCGCATTCACCAGCACGCCACCCGCAGCTGGCAGCTGCGCACCCCGCCGGGTACCCGTTATCTGGTCGTCGACACCTCGGCGGCGATTCCCGCACAGCGCATCGCCGAGTACACGCGCGAGGCGGACGCCTTGATCATCCCGGTCGGCGCCACCGACATCGACACTCACGCCGCCGCCGGCTTCATCGCTGATCTGCTGCTGGTCGCCAAGGAAGACCGGCGCCACGGCCGCATCGCGGTGGTCGCCAACCGGGTGCGCAGCGGCACGGTGGCCCAGCGCCGCCTGATGCGCTTCCTCGACACGCTGGAGATTCCCTACCTGGCCGTACTGCGCGACAGCCAGGTCTACGCGCACGCCGCGCAGCTCGGGCTCGGCATCCACGAGTTCAAGCCGCACCAGGTGCGGCGCGACCTGGAACAGTGGGCGCCGCTGCTCGCCTGGGTCGAGCGCCGCTGCACCCCGGACCCGGCCGCCGGGACCACCGGCCAGGATCGCGGCCGGCTGGCGGAAGTGCACACCATCGGCAGCTGAGCGCGCAGTATCGGCCGCAGCGGCAGCGGGGTTCGTCGCCACGGCGGCGGCGCGGTTACAATGCGCCCCTGACGCCGCTCCGCCATACGCCGGGCGGCCTGATGCATTCCCCGGAGTGAACATGCGCCAACTTCTCGCCCGGCTCGCCGCCGTCGCCGTGATTCTCAGCACCGCGTCCTGCACCGGTGACGGGCCCGACTACATCTGGTTGCGGGCCATGCACGCCATGCCGGACACGCCGCTCGTGCGCGTCGACTTCGAGAACTACGTGTTCCGCCGCACGGTGGACTTCGGCGGCGCGACCAGCGAAGGCGGCGAATCCCTGTTGAGCGGGTCGGGCGGCACGGCCCGCATGACGGTGGAGTATTTCGGCCTGCGCAACCAGGTCGCCGGCACGCTGCTGGAGCTGGACGTGCCGGTGGTCGTCGACGCGATCTCGACTGTGATCCTCGCGGGCGACTTCGAGGCACCCGCGCCGCTGGTGGTCATCTCGCCGCGTCGCGCCCGGCCGCTGGGCGCACTGTATTTCCAGTTCGCGCACGCCACGCCTGCGCTCGGCGCGCTGGACGTCTACGTGACCGCGCCGGACACCGACCTGGCCGCGACCGCGCCCGTGACCACCATCGACCCGCTCGATCACTCCGATTCCGTCGAAGTACCGTTCGGCGACCTGCGCATCCGGCTGGCGGCCGCGGGCACCCTCGACGTGATCATGGACAGCGGCGAGCTGGAGTTCGCCGAGCTGACCGGCGCCACGGGACCGGGGGCCGAATGGCTGTTCGCAGTGGCGCCGAGCGTGACCTCGGGGCCTGCGCAGGTGCAACTGATCGGCAGCTCGGGGCGCAGCAGCCTGAAGGTGAACGACGCCGGGACGACCGCGACCCTGCGGGCCTACCATGCGCTGGCGGGCACCCCGGCGGTCGATCTCGTCGCTGCAACCGAGCCCGAGACGACGCTGCTCAGCGGGCTGGAGTTCGCCACGCGCTCGCCGCTGGTGGCGCTGCCCGGCGAGGAACTCGAGGTGGAGTTCAGGCTCACGGGACAGCCCGACGAGGCCGTCGTGTCGCGCACCCTGCCGTTCGTGAACGGCTCCGAGTACGGCGTATTTCTCGCCGGTACGGCCGCGACCCCGGAGATTCTCGCCGTCGAGACGCTGCGCCGCAGCGTCACGCCTTATGCCCGCATTCGCTTCGCGCACCTTGCGGCCGGATCGGAGTTCTTTTCGGTGTTCCTGACCGAGACCGAGGACGAACCGCCCTCACCCGACAACCGCGTGGTCGTCGACCTGCGCAACGGCCAGGTCCTCGAGTACTTGCTCGTCGAGCCGGGCGACTATTTCGTCACTTTCACTTCGCGCATCTACGAGAACGCCGCGGATGCCGACAACGCCGAGGTCACGGTGGTTTACGGGCCCGAGCCGTTGCCGCTCGCCGGCGGCGACGTGTTCACCTACGCCATTTTCGCGCCGCAGGTCGAGGGCGACCCGGAGACGATTACGCTGTTCGACGATCACCAGCCCTGACGGGCGCCAGCGCCCGCAGCACCGACTTCATTCCCTCCGCCGGACGACGTAGGCCGGGAACGTGCCGTAGCGCTTGGCCCATTCGAGTTCCTTGACGTAATCGCAGCGGAATTCGTCGACGCCCTCCATGGCCACGAGGGCCGCGAAGGCCTCGCTGGCGTAAACCTGGCCGGCGGGCGTCTTCGGTTCCAGCCGCGCCGCCCGGCTGACGTGGGTCCCGCAGCATTTCGGCAAGGCGGTGATCGGGTCCTCGGTGAGGTGTACCGGCCCCGCGTGCAGCGCCAGGCGCATGGCGAGCGGGTTGGAAAACCCCTCGGCGAGCCAGTCGGTGCACTGCATCAAGTCGAGCATGTCCAGCGCGAACAAGCCCGCGGCCCGTACGCTGGTGAACGCCAGGAACAAGCCGTCCCCCCAGGTTTCGCGAACGGCGACGTGGTGATGCCGGGCGGCCACGAGGTCGGCGATCCTTCCGAGGCACCGGCTCACGAACAACGGCACCTCGACGTCGCTGAGCGCGCTGAAGCCGACCGCATCGGCGAATAACAGCGCCATCACGGCATCCGACGAGTCTCCCTCGACCGAAACGTCGGATGCCGGGGCGCTCACCGGCGTCGTCGCCGCCGCGGCGGTCCGCACGGTGAGCTCGTGCGTGGGCTGCGCGGTTCCCGGCCCGAGCTCGAGGTACTCGACCTGCACGCCGCGCCGCAGCCACTGGCTGACTGCGCTGGCAGTGCCGCCGACCCCGTCGCCTGCAGCGCCGTCCCACGCCGCGAAGCCGAGCAGCCGTGTTTCCAGCTCCGCGGCCCGCACCAGTCCGAGCCCATGGACCAGGTGGTTGGCGTACTCGTACGCCACGCTGCCGGCCAGTGGACGGCTGGACGATGCAATGACCACGCGGGCGGTCTCCAGCACCTTGTCGAACCGGTTGCGCCAGTCGCCGCCGACCCCGATGTCCACGCTGTCCGCGGCGAACTCCTCGGGCAGGTACGGCAGCACTACGTGCCGCTCGCCACCGAGCGACTCGAGCGCCTCCTGGAAGAGAATGTCCGCGCCGCAGGCGGCTGACGAAAATCCCACCAGTGCATTCCGCCGCGCCAGCCAGTCGGTCATGGCGGCCCGCACCGCGGCTTCCATGTGCGCCGGGAATCGCTCGTTCTCGCGCCCCGGCCGGTCGATCATGTGCCCGGAGAACACCACGACTTTCGGCAGCGGCAGCCAGGCGTCGACGGCGGCGGGATCCTCGCCCAGGTGCTGCAGCAACAGCACGGCATGCCGGCGCGTCGAGTTCAGGTCACCAAAGCGGCGGGATCCGCTGGCGGCAGCCTGCCGGTACCACCGTTCCGCCGCATTCAGGTCGGCCATCACCAGGCATGCCTCGCCGATGGTGGCAAGCGCCCAGTAACGATCCGGATGGGCAGGCGGCAGGCTGTCCAGGGCGGCGAGGCCATTTGACATGACGACCCCGGCCACGGCTCGCGAGCGATCGTGCTCGCCCAGCAGCGCGGCCAGCGTGGCGACGTTGATGCCGGTCCAATACCCTGCACCGCGATCGAACGCCGCCGCGTATCCGCGGCATGCCGCTTCCAGGTGGCGTCGCCGCGTGTCGCCGGTCGCGCTCAAGCCGAGGTCCTTGTGGGTGCGCGCAAGAATACCCAGCGTCTGGTCGTCGAGATGGCCTTCCGACCGCAAAGCTTCGAGCACTCGATTGGCTTCCGCGGTGGCCCCGCCGCGCGCCAACGCAAGTCCCTGGAGTTGGCGGAGCTCGACATCCGGCCCGCAAGCCTGCAAGCCCTCCACGGCAACCTCGAGGCCCGGCAGGGGCGCCCCGACCTCGATGAACGCACGCGCCAGGCTCCGATAGATGCCTGCAGCAGAGACCCAGCCGAGTGCCGGATCGGAGCGCTGGTGCCACAGCGCCCTGAGTCCCGCGAGGTCGCCCTTCGCCGCCGCGATTCTTCCGCCGAGCGCAGCCTCCGCGGCGACGCGGTTCGCCGACTCCGCCATTCCGTCCATCCCCCTGCCTTCCGCCGGCCGCTGCCAGAACACGATGCAGCCCGGGCGTCGTCGCCGTCGAGCTTGCTGCATCCCCCGGCCTGCGTCATTCTACGCGGCACGCCGGACCGGGGGCCGGCGAACAGCATGGCTGAAATCAACACGATCCGCATCTTCATTTCTTCGCCGGGCGACGTCTTCGAGGAGCGCACCCTGGCGCAGCGCGTGATCGAACGCGTGCAGGCGGAGTTCACCGGGCGCGCGGTGCTCGAACCGATCTTCTGGGAACACGAACCGCTGCTGGCCACGGACACCTTCCAGACCCAGATTGCGATGCCCTCGGATGCCGACGTGATGATCGCCATCCTCTGGTCGCGGCTTGGCACGCGGCTGCCCAAGGACTTCACGCGTGCGGACGGCAGCCGCTACCAGTCCGGCACCGAATTCGAGTTCGAGGACGCGGTCGAGGGCTTCCGCAAGCACGGCAAGCCGCAGCTGCTCGTCTACCGCAAGACCGCCAAGGCCTCGGTGCAGCTCGACGACGAGGCCGCACTGCTGGATCGTATCGACCAGAAGCGCAAGCTCGACGCATTCATCGAGAGCTGGTTCCACCACACCGAGGACGGCAGTCTCAAGGCCGCCTTCCATCCCTTCGCAACACCCAGCGAGTTCGAGCAGGTGCTGGAGCGGCACTTGCGCAAGATCGTGCAACGCGCCCTGCCCGAATCCGGCCGGCGCGACGATGTCGCCGCCGCGGTGTGGAAGAAGGGCTCGCCGTTCCGTGGCCTGCAGAGCTTCCACTATGAGCACGCGCCGATCTTCTTCGGCCGCACCCGGGCGATCGGCGACGTGCTCGAGCTGCTGCGCCGCCAGGCGGCCGGCGGACGCGCCTTCGTGCTGATACTGGGCATGAGCGGCGGCGGCAAGTCGTCGCTGGCGCGCGCCGGCGTGCTGCCGATGCTGACCCAGCCCGGCGTGATCGAGGGCGTCGGGCACTGGCGTCGGGCGGTGTTTCGTCCCAGCGACGTGCGCGGCGACCTGTTCGCCGGGCTGGCCACGGCGATTCTGCGCGAGCCCGGCCTGCGACTGGACGGCACCGGTATCGACGAGTTCGCCCAGGTGCTCAGAACCGCCCCGGCTGCGGCGGTCACCATCATCAGGACGGCCCTGTCACAGTGCGCTGCCGAGCGCGCCGCGGACACCCCGGACCAGCGCCCGCCGGAAACCCGCCTCGCCCTGGTCATCGACCAGATGGAAGAAATCTTCACCCAGGACTGGGTGACCGCCGAAGATCGCGAGCGCTTCGTGGACACCATCGACCTGCTGGCACGCAGCGGGCGGATCTGGGTGGTGGCGACGTTTCGCGCCGACATGTACCCGCGCTGCGCCAGCCTGCCGAAGCTGGTGTCGCTGAAGGAAGGTGCCGGCCAGTACGACCTGATGCCGCCGACGGCTACCGAGATCGGCCAGATGGTGCGCCTGCCGACGCGCGCCGCCGGCCTGCGCTTCGAGGAGGATTTCGCCACCAACGAGCGGCTCGACGACATGCTGCGGGATGCGGCGGCCGCCCGTCCCGAGCTGCTGCCCCTGCTGCAATTTACGCTGGAAGAGCTGTACCAGCGGCGTCGCGAGGACGGCACGCTCAGCCTCGAGGCCTACCGCGAACTCGGTGGTGTCGAGGGGTCGCTGGCACGGCGCGCCGAGACAGTGTTCAAGCAGCTTCCTCGCGAAGTGCAGGCGGCCCTGCCGCGCGTGCTCGATGCGCTGATCAACGTGCGGCGGGAGGGCCAGGAAGCGATCGGTCGGCGGCGAGCGCACCAGTCGGATTTCGACACGGTCACGGCGCGCGACCTGGTCAACGCTTTCATCGATGCACGGCTGTTCGTGACCGAGCTCGACGACGATGGTCAGGCCTCGGTCATGGTCACCCACGAGGCGCTGTTGTGGCACTGGCCGCGGGTCAAGGAGTGGATCGAGCAGAACCGGGAAAACCTGCGGGTCCACAGCCGCGTCAATGCAGCGGCTGAGTTGTGGATGCGCGAACACCGCCGCCCCGACCTGCTGCTGCCCTCGGGCAAGCCGCTCGAGGAAGGCAAGGCCCTGCTGGAGAGCCAATCCACGCTCACCAGCTACGAGTCGTCCTTTCTCCAGGCGTCGCTGGCGGCAGCACGCAAGCGGCAATACATCAGGCACGCGATGGTATCGGCGCTTGGCGTCCTGGCCCTGTTCGCCAGCCTCGCAGCGCTGTTCGCAACCCAGCAACAACAACTGGCCGACGCCGAGCGCGCAAGGGCGGAGACCGAGGCCCTCACGGCACAGCGCACGACCGATTTTCTCGTCGGCTTGTTCGAAGTGTCCGATCCCTCCGAATCCCGCGGCAACACCATCACGGCCCGCGAGATCATGGACCGCGGCGCGAGCCGCATCGAGCGGGAGCTGGCCACGCAGCCGGCGATCCAGGCGACCTTGATGGAAACGATGGGCACCGTCTATACCAGCCTCGGCCTCTACGATCAGGCCTCCCCGCTGTTGCAGGCGTCGCTTGACAGGCGGACGGCGCTCTACGGCGACCACCATGCTGAAGTCGCCCGTTCGATGGACCGTCTCGGCGAGGTCATGAAGCTGAGGGCCGACTACGAGCCGGCGGAGCTCATGTATCGCGAGGCGCTGGCCTTGCGACGCCAATTGCTCGGCGATGCGCACATCGACACCGCACGCAGCATCTACGAGCTGGCGGACTTGCTCGGTCGCAAGGGCGAGTACGCTGAGGCCGAACCGCTGTTCCGGGAGGCGCTGGCCCTGCATCGCCAGTTGCGTGGCGAGCGAAGCAAGGAAACCGCTCGCAGCCTCGAGGGCCTCGCACTGAACCTGTACGATCAAGGCGACTTTTCCGCAGCCGCCGCGCTGCTCAGGCAAGCCGTCGCCATACAGCGCCAACTGCACGACGAGCCGCACCCCGCGCTGGCCCAGGCCCTGAACAACCTCGGCTTCGTCGTCAGTGAAATCGGCGAAT
>DAOMOU010000079.1:0-8474 GCA_035444525.1 Gammaproteobacteria bacterium
CCGGCAATTTCTCGATTTTCGGCGGCTCGAGCCTGGTCATCGAGGAGCTCGGCGAAGTGCCGGTGCTGTTCGGCGACCTGGAGATCGAGGCGACCCAGACCTGGGTCGTGCCCGCGGCAGAAGTCGCGCTCTCCGGGGCGATGGAGGTGCGGCGCGGGACCGAGCGCGTATTCGTAACCGTGCTGCCGGCCGGCGCGGGCGTCAACGTGCAGTGGGACGAGGACAACAACGGCACGCTGGACGGCGAGGCGGCGCTGAGCTGGGACGAGTTCGAGGACCTGCCGGACGGCGCGCCCGAATGGCAGGAGATGGCGAGCTTCGCCTACTCCGCAGCCATCGACTTCATGCTCGAGCTGGCGGAATGGAGCATCACCGGCATCGAGCTGATTGACGACGATCTGGTCACGCTGAGCCCGATCGTCGCGCCCTGCGACGCCTTCAGCGACGCCGGGCTGGCCGTGCCGCCCCCGCCGCCGGTCATACCGGACGAGGGTTTCCTGACCTTCACCTGGTACGACGATGCGGCCAGCGGCAGCGTGAACCCGGGCGACAGTTTCAGCCTGGGCTTCGAATACTGCTGGATGGACATGACGATCTTCGGTGAGGACTACAGCTCGCTGTACAACGGCCTGATCGGCATGAACAGCTGGACCGAGCTGGTTGCTAACAACGTGCTGACGCGGACCGGCTTCGAGGGCATGAGCCCCAGCGGCCGGGCCGGCGGCCTGGTGTTCGAGGACTTCGAAATCTGGGAGACCTGGGTGGACGGCGGCAATACCGTCGCCTCGCAGGAGGCCGTGGTGAACGGCCGGCTGGAAGTGGTGTTCTTCGCACCGTAGCACCGTGATTGCGCGCCCGCGAGTTCGCTCGCGGGCGCACTTCAGTTCCGCAGCCGCACGCTGAGCCGCAGCCGGCCCTCGAAACCCTTGGCGGACTGCAGCGGAATGAGCCAGTCCTCACCGTCGCGCACCGCGTCGGCGCCGCGTGACTCGCCCCACTGCTCGTCGGCCAGCACGTAGCGCACGTTCCAGCCTTCTGCGGTCCGGGTGGCGCGCACCGTCACCGTGTCACGGAACAGGTGCTCGCCGGGGATGTGCCGACGCGTGATGCGAGTGCCGTCCACCTCGTAGCCGGTGGTCGAGACGGCCAGGTCCACACTGAACACCAGGGTGCGACCGGCGGTGATCTTTTTCGTGTCGAGGAAGGTGGAGAACAGCACCGGCGAGCGCGGCGCGGCGAGCTCGGCACCGGCCGGGCCGAACAGCTCGTCGAAGCGGCGCAGGACCGCCGAGTGGGTCTCGATGCGTCGCTCGGACAGCTTGAACATGAATGCGCCGCGCGGCGCCACGGTGGCTTCGAAGTAGTACGAGGCACGCACCCGCCGCCCCGTCTCGAAGGCCTGCCGGATGCTCGGCGGCAGCGGCAGGCGGCGCGGCTCGAGCACGCCGGTCATGCAGACGTCGCCGAACAGGAAGCGCACCAGGTTCTGGTAACCCTCCTCGGAGTTGACGATGCCGTAGGGGCCGCTGTGGCTGCGGTAGACGAAGGCGCGCGGCGCGCCGCGCACCGTGGCGTTCTCGATGCGCACCAGGCCGTCGCTCATCTCGCCGGCCACGATGCGCGCCAGTCCGTAGTCGCGATGATTGGTGCCGACCAGGCTGAAGAAGCGTTCCGCCGGGAAGCGGCCGTTCAGCGTATCGACGCGCTCGGATCCGGCCGGCAGGTCGAGATACTCCGCCATGCGCTTGCGGCTGAAGTTGTTCATGTCCCACAGGCCCAGCACGGCCGGCACGTTCATGCCGGCAAGCTCGATGCCGTTGTGCGGCGTGGCGTAGGTGAACACCTTGTCGACCAGCGCTCGGTCCTCGGCCGTGGCGATGGCGTCGTTCTGCAGGAAGGCGCGACACACCAGTCCGCCCATGGAATGCGCCACGAGGTGGACGCGGAACTCGGCGCGCGCCACCGCATCGGTGCCGCAGACCTGGTCGCGAAGCTGGTGGATCAACTCCCTGAGGCCGCGCGCCGCCGCTTCGATCGACGGCACCTTGCCGGTGCCGAGCTCCGGGTCCGCGGCCTCGTAGTAGCGATAGATGATCACGCTACGCGGCGGAATCGCACCGGTGATCTCGCTGCCGTCCTGGTAGACGTCGCGGTAGCCGTGCTCTTTCATCAGCCGGATGAGCGGCGACTCGAAAACGTGCCGGACGACCGTGCCGCGCCAGTCCTGCCGTGCCCTGGTGGCGCCCAGGTTGAAGCCCATGTACGGCGTGGCCACGGTTGCGGCGATGTCCGCCGGCCGCATCGCATAGCCACGCACGTAGATGATCGGGAAGTACGGGCGCACGCGCAGCCTCCCGTCCCGACCCGGCGTCAGTCCGCGCCGCGGCGCGGAAAGGCCTCCAGCACCTGCCCGACCGCGCCGGCGATGTCCTCGGACGCCGGCTCCGGGGTGGCGAACGCCGACTCCAGCGTGCCGCGCCAGACCTGCGCGTTGCGCGCCACGTCGATCACGTCGATGGTCAGGTTGCCGACCTTCTTCGAGCCACCGCCGACCGGCAGGCTGACGCCGACGCTGCCGCCGAAGCTGCCGCCCCAGCGGCCGGCGCCGACGCCGACGTTGACCGGCGAGCCGGGCTTCGTGCCGCTGTAGATGACGCCCGACACGAGGCAGTCCGGGTCCTCGGTGACTTCGAGGTAGCCGCGCGCCTCCAGCGTCCGCAGCACTTCGGCGCGCAAGCGCTGCTCGCCGATCGAGGCCGGCCGGTCGGGGTGCTCGAGCCACGCGAAGGTGGTGCATTCGATCGGTTCATCCGCCGCATCGACGTAGAGCTTCGGCGTGGTCGCACAGCCCGCCGCCAGCGTCATCGATGCCGCGCCCGCCAGCCAGGCCTGGCGCAGCCTTCGAGAGGTCGTCATTGCTTGGTCTCCGTTGCTTGCAGCGCCTCCGCGAGGCCGGGCACGTGCTCGGCCCCCGTCGGCACCTGGATGCTGGCGCCGTTGAAATCATCGCCCACCGGCTCGATGCGGCCGCCCAGGCAGGCGGCCAGGAAGCCCTCCGCCACGGCGAAGAAGCTGAGGTTGTTCGCCGGCACCGCGAAGCCGTGCCCCTCGTCGGGGTACAGCACATAAGTCACCGGGATGCCGCGGGCCATCATGGCGTCCACGATCTGGTCGCTCTCCGCCTGCTTGACGCGCGGGTCGTTGGCCCCCTGGGCGATCAACAGCGGCTTGCGGATGTTGTCCACGTAGTTGAGCGGCGAGCGCTCCGCGAGCAGCGCCAGGCCTTGCTCGGTACGCGGGTCGCCGACCCGGCGCGCCAGCTGCTCGAAAAACGCCGCCCAGTAGGGTGGCACGCTGTCGAGCAGCGTCTTGAGGTTCGACGGGCCGACGATATCCACGCCGCAGGCAAAGGTGTCGGGCGTGTTCGTCATCCCCCACAGCACGGCATAGCCGCCGTAGGAACCGCCGAAGATCGCCACCTGCTCGCGCGTGGTAATACCGCGCTCGATGGCCCACTCGACGGCGTCGAGCAGGTCGTCGTGCATCCTGCGGCCCCACTCGAGGTCGCCCGCGTTGACGAAGTCCTTGCCGAAGCCGGTGGAGCCACGAAAGTTCACCGACAGCACCGCGTAGCCACGGTTGGCCAGCCACTGGTGGTCGGCGCGGTAGCCGAAGCTGTCGCGGGCCCAGGGACCGCCGTGCACGTTCAGCACCAGCGGCAGGGGCTCGGCGGGGACGCCGGTGCGCTCGGGATCGGTATGCGGCGGCAGCGAGAGATAGCTGACCAGCGTCTTGCCGTCGCGGCTGGCGATCTCCACCGGGTGCATGGCTGCCAGCGTGTAGGCCTCGAGATCCGGGCGGATGGTGAACAGTTTGTCGAGGCTGCGCTTTTCGCGATCGTACAGCCAGTAGGCCACCGGCTCGCTGACCCGGTCGATCAGCAGCGTCCACAGGCGATCGTCGCGGCTGCGGCTGGTGACGGTCCACTCGCCGCGGGCCGCCCGATCGAGAAACTCGATGTCCGCGCTGACCGCGTCGCCGACCGGGAGCCAGCGCGTGACCAGGTAGTTTTCCGAGTAGGCCTGCAGCTCGCCGCTCGCCGGGTGCGTCATGATGCCGTCGATGTCGGCCCTGACGCCGCTGGCGATCACTTCGGTGGCGCCGGAGGCCACGTCCAGTTTTACCAGCGACACGGTGTTGCGGCCGCGCGAGTCGAGCATGTAGGCGTAGTCCGCGCCGCGCGGAATGCCGAGCACCCCGCTGGTCAGCGCGTCCTCGGCCGGCACGGTGGTCAGCGTGTGCATCCCGCCCTGCGCATCGATGCCTTCGATGACCTGGCTGCCGTCCGGGGCCGGCCGCACGGCGATCCTCAGCCGCAGGTCGTTGTCCGCCAGGAAGCCGGCGTAACCGTCATTCTGGCGCTCGAGGCGCAGTTCGCCGGTGTGGAGATTCAGTCGGTGCACGTCGTGCCAGCGAGGGTCGCGATCGTTGAGGCCGATGAGGACTTCGTCCGCGATCTCGGTGCTCATGCCGACCACGAAGACCCGGACGTTCTCGAAGGGCGTGTAGTTGCGGGTCTCGCCCGTGGCGAGGTCGACGCCGTAGAGCAGGAAGTTCTCGTCGCCGCCCTTGTCCTGGATGTACAGGATCTGCCGCGAATCCGGCGACCAGAAGTAGTTCCGGATCGGGCGGACCCGGTCATCGGTCACCGCCACGGCCTGGTCGGGGGCGCCGATGTCGGCCACCCAGACGTTCAACACGCCCTCGCGCGGCGCCAGGAAGGCAATGCGGGTACCGTCCGGGCTGAGCTGCGCGCTGGCGCGGAACGGATTGCCGAGCAGCGTCTGGCGGGGAATCAGCTCCGGCGGTTGCGCCTGCACGCTAGCGGCCGGCACGGAGGCGCAGCCTGACAAGCCGGTAGCGAGCAAAGTGATTCCGAGCAGCGTGATGTTCCATGACGAGTTTCTCATGTGGCCTCTCTTTCCATCATTCGATCCGTCAGCCGCGACAGCGGGCGGACGACTCCTTCCGATTTGCGGGTCGCGTATCCTTACCGGGGTGGCGACACCTCACAATGGGCGTTAATCTTTCACCGTGGTCCGGGCCGGCTGGCGATGAGGCCATTGCGCGGCCTGTTCACGATTTGCCAGGGTGGCGCCAGGAGTGTTTCCAGTGGCCAATAACTTAGCAGAAGTCAGGATGCCCGACGCGGTCGCCGCGATTCGCGACGCCGGTTTCGCTACCTGGGCGGGGGATTCCGTAGCCCCGGCGCTGCGCGAGAAATTCCATGCCGCGCGCATCCCGGTACGCAACATCCGTCACGTCCGCGTCTGGGGGCTCCAGGTGGACGACGAGCGGGCCCTGCCCGGCCGCGAGCGCACCAGCATCCCGGACGAGGACATCTGGGAGATCAGCCTGGAGGCGAAGGACGGTACGACCCGCAGCTTCGATTCCCGCCTGCTGGTGGCGGCGAACTGAGCAGGCAAGGGCCGGACGGCCGGAGTCCCCGATGCAACGCAGAATTCTCTGGATAGTCGTGGCGGTCGTGGTGATCGGGCTGGCGGCCGTTTTTTATCCGCGCCGCGCCACGGACCTCCCGCCGGTCCCGGTGGATCTGCCGGAGCCGCCGGCCGCTTCCGATCCCGCCGACGGCCCCGCGGCACCGCCGGCGGAGCCCGAACCCGCGCCGGCCTTCGTCGCCGAAGAGGCGGTGGAACCCGCAACACCCCTGCCGTCGCTCGACGAGAGCGACGAGGCGGCACGCGCCGCGCTCGCGGAGGTGGCCGGGGAGACGCTGGTCGAGCGCTACCTGGTCAGCGACGCCCTGGTCCGCAAGCTGGTGGCGACGGTCGACAACCTGCCGCGCGAAGCGCTGTGGATCAAGGCGCGGGCCGTGCCGCCGATCGAGGGCCGCTTCATTGCCGAGGGCCCCGAGGACGGGCTGGTCATCGGCCCCGCCAACCATGCCCGCTACGCGCCGCTGGTGCGCCTGGTCGGTGCGCTGGACGCCGTCGCGCTGGCCGCCGCCTACCAGCGGCATTACCCGCTGTTGCAGCAGGCCTACGAAGAGCTCGGCTACCCGGGCCGCCAGTTCCATAACCGCGCGCTCGAGGTCATCGATCACCTGCTCGCGACGCCGCGCGCGACCGGCCCGATCCGCCTCGCGCAACCGCACGTCCTCTACACCTTCGCCGACCCGTCGCTGGAGGCGCTCTCGCCCGGCCAGAAGGTCCTGCTGCGCATCGGGCCCGACAACGCGGGTATCATTCGCGCCAAGCTCATCGAGTTGCGCGCCGCGCTCGAAGACCTGTCGGCGGCCGTTCCGGCCAACTAGCCCCGAAAAGCGGCACAAGGATCCTGCATGGGCATCTTCAGGCGCCTCGAGCGCTCCATGGTCGCGTCATATGACCGCACGGTGATCCGCCACCCGGTGCTGACGCTGCTCGCCGCGGCGCTGCTGGTGGCCGTGCTCGGTGCTTTCGCCCCGCGCTTCCAGCTGGATGCCTCGTCCGAGACGCTGGTGATGGAGCACGACGAGGCGGTGCGCTATTACCGGATCATCCGCGCGCGCTATGAATCGGATGACTTCCTCGTCGTCACCTACACGCCGCACGCCGGCCTGTTCACGGAACGCGCCCTGGCGCGCCTGGAACAGTTGCGCGATGCGCTGCTGGCCGTCGACGAGGTCGAGTCGGTCACGACGCTGCTCGACGTGCCGCTGATCGACGGACTGGGCGTCAGCCTGACCGACCTGCCGACCGACCCGGAGCAGCTCAACTGCAACGGGCCGGACCGCGTGCAGGATTGCCGGCGCGCGCTCGACAGCGACCTGTACCGCAACCTGCTGGTCAGCCCGGACGGCGCCACGACCGGCATCCAGGTCAACCTGCGCCAGGACGAGGCGTTCCGCGCCCTGCAGCGCGAGCGCGACCAGCTGCGCATCCAGCGCCAGTCCGAAGAACTTGACGAAGCCGGGCAGCGGCGGATCGACGAGCTGGATCGGCAGATTGCGACACAGGGCGCGGTGGTGCGCGAGCGGGAGGCCACGGCGATCGCGCAGGTCCGCGGCGTGCTCGACGGCTTCCGGGACGATGCCCGGATTCACCTCGGCGGCGTGCCGATGATCGCGGTGGACTCGATCGCCTTCATCCGCGCCGACCTGGTCAATTTCGGCGCTGCGGTCGGCGCCTTCATCGTGCTGATCCTGTTCCTGGCGTTCCGCCGCTGGTACTGGGTGGTGTTGCCGGTGATCACCTGCGCAGCGACGGTGGTGGCGATGGTCGGGCTGCTCGGGCTGCTGGGCTGGCCGGTCACGGTCGTGTCGTCGAACTTCATCTCGCTGCTGCTGATCCTGAACCTGGCGCTGGTGGTGCACCTGATCGTGCGCTACCGGGAACTGCATGAGCTGCATCCCGAGCGGGACCATGCGGGCCTGGTGCGGGACACGGTGCTCAGCAAGTTCACGCCCTGCCTGTACACCGCCCTCACCACCATGGTCGCGTTCGGCTCCCTGCTGGTCAGCGGCATCCGGCCGGTCATCGATTTCGGCTGGATGATGGTGATCGGGCTGGGCGTGGCCTTCCTGCTGTCTTTCACGCTGTTTCCTGCCGCGCTGATGCTGATCAGGACCGGGCGCCCGGTGGCGCTGCGCAACGTCACAGGGGCGATCACCGGCGCGCTCGCCCGGGCGATCACCGCGCGCCCCGGCACCACGCTGCTGGTGTCACTGCTGCTGGCGGTGGCCGGCGTGGCCGGCACTTTCCAGCTGTCGATCGAGAATCGCTTCATCGACTACTTCAAGAAGAGCACCGAGATCTACCAGGGCATGCGGCTGATCGACGAGCAGCTCGGCGGTACCACCCCGCTGGACGTGATCATCGATGCGCCCGCCGCCGGCCCGGAGGACGAGGCGGGCGAGGACGATGATTTCGTCGACGAATTCGAGCCGCTGGACGACTTCGACACCGGCATGGACGCCGGCATCGCCAGCACCAGCTACTGGCTCAACAGTACGCGCCTGCCCGAGGTGCGCGCCATCCACGCGTACCTCGAGTCGCTGCCAGGGACCGGCAAGGTGTTGTCGATCGCCACCGCCATGGACATGTTCGGCGCGCTCGAGCCGCGCGTGCTGAACGAGGATTTCTTCCTGTCCGTGTTCTATCGGCGCCTGCCGGAAGCCGTCAAGGCGGCGCTGTTCGACCCCTACCTGTCGGAGGACGGGCAGCAGTTGCGCTTCAGCATCCGCGTGTACGAATCGGCGCCGGACCTGCGCCGCAACGAGATGCTCGAGGAGATCCGCCGGCACATCGCGGAGGAGATGGGCTACGGCGCCGGGCAGGTGCAGCTGTCCGGCATGATGGTGCTGTACAACAACATGCTGCAGGGCCTGTTCCGTTCGCAGATTCTCACGCTGGGGGTCGTGTTCGGCGCCATCATGCTGATGTTCCTGGTGCTGTTCCGCTCCTGGCGCTTCT
>DAOMOU010000080.1:0-8427 GCA_035444525.1 Gammaproteobacteria bacterium
CGACTGCTAACATCGCCACCCCTTTATCCGTCAAATCAATCACTTGCGAGGGTTGAACATGAGCAACATCAAGCCGCTGTACGACCGCGTGGTCATCAAGCGCATGGAAGAAGAAAAGATGTCCGCCGGCGGCATCGTGATCCCCGACTCGGCGACCGAGAAGCCGATCAAGGGCGAAGTCGTCGCCGTGGGCGAGGGCAAGGTGCTCGACAACGGCAGCGTGCGCGCGCCCAAGGTCAAGGCCGGCGACAAGGTGCTGTTCGGCAAGTACGCCGGTACCGAGGTCAAGCTCGACGGCACCGACTACCTGGTGGTGAAGGAAGACGACATCTTCGCGGTGCTCGGCTAAGGCCGATCACCGCGACGGGATTCGGGATTGGGGATTGGGGATTCGGAACAGCGCACTGCGCTCACGGTCCCGCCCACTCGAATCCGTCGCGTCTGCTTTTCCGAATCCCAAATCCCAAATCCCCAATCCCGGAGTTTCATCAAATGGCTGCCAAAGAAATCCGTTTCGGTGAGGACGCGCGCTCCAAGATGGTGCGCGGCGTCAACACGCTCGCCAATGCCGTCAAGGCGACCCTCGGCCCGAAGGGCCGCAACGTCGTGCTCGAGAAGAGCTACGGTGCCCCGACCATCACCAAGGACGGCGTCTCCGTCGCCAAGGAAATCGAGCTTGCCGACAAGTTCGAGAACATGGGCGCGCAGATGGTCAAGGAAGTCGCTTCCAAGACCTCCGACAACGCCGGCGACGGCACCACCACCGCCACCGTGCTGGCCCAGGCCCTGATCCGCGAGGGCATGAAGGCGGTCGCCGCCGGCATGAACCCGATGGACCTCAAGCGCGGCATCGACCAGGCCGTGAAGGCCGCCGTCGAGCAGCTCAAGAGCATCTCCAAGCCCACCGCCGACGACAAGGCGATCGCCCAGGTCGGCACGATCTCCGCGAACAGCGATGAGTCGATCGGCACCATCATCGCCGACGCGATGAAGAAGGTCGGCAAGGAAGGCGTGATCACCGTTGAAGAAGGCTCGGGCCTGGACAACGAACTCGACGTCGTCGAGGGCATGCAGTTCGACCGCGGCTACCTGTCGCCGTACTTCATCAACAACCAGCAGTCGATGTCGGCCGAGCTGGATGATCCCTTCATCCTGCTGCACGACAAGAAGATCTCCAACGTCCGCGACCTGCTGCCCGTGCTCGAAGGCGTGGCCAAGGCCGGCAAGCCGCTGCTGATCGTCGCCGAGGAAGTCGAAGGCGAGGCGCTGGCGACCCTGGTCGTCAACACCATCCGCGGCATCGTCAAGGTGGTCGCGGTCAAGGCCCCGGGCTTCGGCGATCGTCGCAAGGCGATGCTCGAGGACATGGCCGTGCTCACCGGCGGCACCGTGATCTCCGAGGAAGTCGGCCTGCAGCTTGAGAAGGCGACCATCGCCGACCTCGGCCGCGCCAAGAAGATCCAGGTCTCCAAGGAGAACACCACGATCATCGACGGCGCCGGCGAGACCGGCGGCATCGAGGCGCGCATCAAGCAGATCAAGGCGCAGATCGAGGAGACCTCCTCCGACTACGACCGCGAGAAGCTGCAGGAGCGCGTGGCCAAGCTGGCCGGCGGCGTGGCGGTGATCAAGGTCGGCGCGTCCACCGAGATCGAGATGAAGGAAAAGAAGGCCCGCGTCGAAGACGCCCTGCACGCCACGCGTGCGGCGGTGGAAGAAGGCGTGGTCCCCGGCGGCGGCGTGGCCCTGGTGCGCGCGCTGCAGGCCATCGGCGACCTCAAGGGTGCCAACGAAGACCAGAACCACGGCATCGTCATCGCCCTGCGCGCGATGGAAGCCCCGCTGCGCGAGATCGTCACCAACTGCGGCGAAGAGCCGTCGGTCGTGCTCAACAAGGTCAAGGACGGCAAGGGCAACTACGGCTACAACGCCCAGACCGGCGAGTACGGCGACATGATCGCCTTCGGCATCCTCGACCCGACCAAGGTCACCCGCTCGGCGCTGCAGAACGCAGCCTCGATCGCCGGCCTGATGATCACCACCGAAGCGATGGTGGCCGAGCTGCCGAAGAAGGACGAGCCGGCGATGCCGGGCGGCGGCGGCATGGGCGGCATGGGCGGCATGGATTTCTGATCGCGCCGCGACGGAACGAGTGTGCAATTTCATCCAGCGCGCCGCAGCGCGCCAGGGAAATGACTCGGCTACGGCCTAGCGCACACCGCACCACGAAGGACCCCGCCGCAAGGCGGGGTTTTTCGTTTGCGGGGCGTATGCTGCCGCCTACTCACCCGCACAACCGGAAAGGGCACGCCATGATCCGCAGCCTGTTGTTCGCCGCCACCCTCGTCGGCCTGGCGCCGCTGCCCTCGATTGCCGCGCCGGCCTGCGCGGACCTGGTGGTGGTGAACGCCAACATCCGCACGCTCGACGAACAGGTCCCGCGCGCCGCCGCGCTGGCGACGATCGGCTCGCGCATCGTCGCGGTCGGCGACGATGTGCAGCTGCGACCGCTGGCCTGCGATTCGACCCGGGTCATTGACGCCGAAGGCAGGCTGGTGCTGCCCGGTTTCAACGATAGCCACGTGCACTTCATGACCGGTGGACAGGGATTGTCCTCGGTGGACCTGCGCGATGCGGATTCGCAGCAGGAGTTCGCCGCGCGGATCGGTGCATTCGCGGAGAAGCGGAGCAAGGGCGCGTGGGTGCTGCGCGGCAACTGGGACCACGAGAATTGGACGCCCAACGACCTGCCCACCCGCCAGCTGATCGACGGGGTGACCCCGGACAACCCGGTGTTCGTGCAACGCCTGGACGGGCACATGGGGCTGGCCAACAGCCGTGCGCTGGCACTGGCCGGCATCACCCGCGACACCCCGGATCCGGCGGGCGGCGAGATCGTGCGCGATGCGAACGGCGAGCCGACTGGCGTACTCAAGGACGATGCGATGGATGCGGTGTTCGCGGTAATCCCGCGGCGCAGCTTCGACGAGGATCTTGTCATCGCGCAGGCGGCCACCGACTACGCCGCCTCGCTCGGCGTCACCAGCGTGCAGGACATGGGGCCGAACCGGCCGGGCGTGTACCAGGAATTGCTGCGGCAGGGGAAGCTGAAGACCCGCATCTATGCGATCTCGCCGCTGGGCGACTACCAGCGCTGGGTGCGTGCGGGTATCCGCGCTGCGTTCGGCGACCCGATGCTGCGGGTGGGTGGGCTCAAGGGGTTCACCGACGGCAGCCTGGGCTCGACCACGGCGTGGTTCTTCGAGCCGTACCTGGACAACCCGCAGTCGACCGGACTGGCGCTGGAGGAGTCGAAGCATCACCCCCGGGATGTCTCCGGCGCGGACGGCGCGGGTTTGCAGGTGGTGATCCACGCCATCGGTGATCGCGCCAACGACGAGGCGCTGAAGGTATTCGAACAGGTGGCGCGCGACCACGGCGAGCGCGACAGGCGCTTCCGCATCGAGCACGCACAGCACTTGAACGACGCGCTGATCCGCAGGTTCGCCGACGGCGGCGTGATCGCGTCGATGCAGCCCTACCACGCGATCGATGATGGCCGCTGGGCGCACAAGCGGCTGGACCCGGCGCGACTGGCCGGGACCTATGCGTTCCGCAGCCTGCTCGACGCCGGCGGTCGGCTCGCGCTCGGCACCGACTGGGCGGTGGCCCCGCTCGATCCGATGCTGACGTTGCATGCGGCGGTGGTCCGCGAAACGCTCGATGGCGAGTACCCGGGCGGTTGGTATCCCGAGCAGAAGCTGACGATCGAAGAAGCCGTGCGCGCCTATACCACCGGTTCGGCCCACGCCGAGTTCCAGGAGCACCACAAGGGCACGCTGGCGCCGGGCATGCTCGCCGACTTTGTGTTGTGGTCGCAGGACATCTTCACGATCGCGCCGGCGGCGATCGCCGACGCGCGCGCGCTGCTGACCGTGGTGGACGGGCGGGTGGTGTTCGAGGCGAAGTGAGTGCGGCCCGCCGTAGCTTCAATCCACCGGTTGGAAATCCCAGCTCACGGTGACCACGCCCAGGTTGCCCTTGCCCAGATAGCTGGAAACGCTGTCGTACTCGCTCACCCAGTCGGTCTTCTCGAGGCTGTTGTCCTCGACCTGGCTGCGCGACAGCACCGGGAACGTCCCCGTGCCCCGGATCGCGCTGCTTGAGGTGAGCAGGCCTTCGCCCCAGACCGAGTTGATCCACATGTGGCCCTGGTACGACTCCGATCCGTCGAGCCAGCTCCAGCGCTCGCCCGAGCCCAGGATCTGTCCCTGCAGATGGAACTGGTAGGTACAACGGTGGGCGTCGATGGTCAGGATGAGCGACGATCCGTCCTCGACCATGTGCGGCTGCTGGCGCTGCATCGAGCCGCTGCCGCTGAACGTGTCCCTGCCATCCAGCGTCCCGTTCGGGCCGTACGTGTGGAACGAGTAATCGATGCTGGCGGAACCTTGCGGCAACGGACTGTAGTACTGCACCAGGTGATCGGCACCGCGCCATTGGCGCCGCGTGCGTTCGTGCAGTTGCGCGCCGAGGCGGACGTTCATGCCGTACTTGACGTGGGCGTCGCCGGCCTGGTTCCAGGCATCGCGCGACTGGCTGTAGGACACGGTGCCGGCCCAGGTCTTGTGCCTGAGCAGGTCCGCGTCGCAGGTGCCTTCCTCGGCCACCGACACCGGTGCGGTCTTGGTGTCCCGGGCGGTGCCGTCGATGATCGTCAGCATCGGTACGAAGCTGCCGCGGCGCTCGAAGGTGTGTTCGGTGTCGGTGACGGCCAGGCAGTCGTCGAAGCTTTTCCGCGCCGAGCCGTCGCCCGGGTCGAACTCGCAGCGCGGTGCCTTGCGGTCCGACGGCCAGGGGATCTCCCAGTTGAACTTGGCGTCCACCGGCGCCTGGCCGGTCTCGGGCGAGCCGCGGAAGGTCCATTCGGTGAACACTTCGGCCTTGGCCTCGATGGGGCTGCCGTCAATGCGCAGCACGGGTAGGTAGGCGCCACCGGTCTTGTCGTTGAGGCGCGAGGTGTATGCGTAGGTGTGGCGAATGCGGGTAGTGTCGGTGCAATCGGGAATCCGCCGGAGCTGCGAGCCGTCGCCGAAGTCCAGCGTGCAGGGGACTGGCGCCTTGTCTCGCTGCGGCTTCAGTTGCCACGACAGGTCGACGTCCAGCGGCGCCTTGCCCTGCGGCGGGTTGGCCTTGAGTTCGATCTCCACGGCGACCTGCTTCGAGCTTTCCGGCATCTCGGTGCCGAACGCGCCGCCGCTCCAGACGCAGCCCCAGCACAACGTGTAGTCCTGCAGAACCTTGCTGCGGTCGCCCGGTCCGCGCGGCATTACCCGAACGCTGGTCTGGCCCCTTTGCTCGGCGCGCCACTCCATCTGCTCCTCGCGGGTCGCGAGGATGGGCTCGGCGTAGCTGAACAATTCCACCAGGTCGGGGCTGCTGATCCTGAGCGGGCCCCACGTCTTCATCGGCAGGGTGATCAGGCCGGGATTGACCGCGTCAGAGGCGTTGGGGCGGACGTGGTCGACGCCGCGCAGCACGCCCATGTAGAGGTCGACGGTGTAGTCGAACATTTTGTGCAGTGCATGCAAGACATCGCTGTCGAACTCGATGGCTGCGCCGACGGTGGACTTGGCGACGTCGATGAGGTCGTTGAGGGTGATGGTCTGGGGCGTGTTGCGCGCCGCCACGACCACCCGCGCCGGCACGATTTCCTCCAGGGCGACGAATGGCTTGACCGATTCCAGCTCGAACCGGGTCAGGTTGGAGGGCAACAGTGACGGGGCGACCTTCCCGATCACCAGGTTGGACACGCTCAGCACCGCCGATATGAGGGCGCTGAGGGGATGGGCGGCCAATGGTGAGCCCACGGTGGCGAGCGCCAGCATGGCGTTGGCATAGCTGTCCGCCATGGGCTTGATGTAGAAGCGGGCCAGGTCGTCCAGCAGCACGTACATCTGCATCTGGCAGGCGAGCTCGAAATCCTTGCCGTCACCGCGGCACTTGGGGCCGGTGACCATCGACAGCGGCGTGGGCACGGACCCCAGAGAAAGCGCCATGGGGAAGGCGGTGCCGCCAGTCGGAAGCAGGACGACGGCGCCAGCGTTGCCCGGACCGGGGCGCAGCGCCTGCGCGAAGGCTTCCATGCCGGAGGCCACGCCGCCGGAGGCCAGCAACGCGTCCATCAGTTCGGCATCCGGCTCGGCGCCCTCAAGCAGCGGCGAAGTGCCCGCCAGCAGTGCCGCCAGCGAGTGGTCGCCCTCGCTCACCAGCCCGCGCAGCGCCGTCAGCAGCGCGCGGCGCTGCAGGCGATCCTGCTCGTCGCTGGCGGGCAGGGACTCGAAGATGCGGTCGTAAGCGGTGACCACCTCTTCCAGCGAGCGCTGCACACGCGCGGTGGTGCCTGGTGCGCGCGGCAACTCGGTCACGCGCAGCCCTTCATGGCTGGCCGCCAGCAAGGCGTCCCCGCGGCGCACCTCCACGATCTGTGGCCCGGCTGGCGGTACCGGCCAGGGGGCATCGGTCAGGTAGACGGGAACGCGCAACTGCAGGCGGCCGTCGTCCAGGCGCTGCGCCGCAGCCGGCCGGCCGCCGACGGTGACTTCGAAGCGCTCGCCCTCGGACAGGGTCAAGCCTTCGGCGATGATCGCCGCGCCGGGCGGCGCCTGCGCCGGGGTCAGGGTCAGCACCACTGGCTCGGCAGGGGCCTGCGCGATGTCTTGTTGGGGCGCGTTGTGCGGTGTTGCATCGCGCGGCGTTGCGGCACCGGGTCCGTCAGGCGTGCGCAACACCAGCACCGCGATCGCGATCGCGACGACAGCGGCCGCAGTCGCGACCACGACCCGCCGATGCGGCAGCCACAGGTAGAACCGCTTCATCGCGGGGAACAGGGTGTCGCGGAGCCAGCGCCAGATCGCGGGAATCGCGCGCAGGACGATGAAGCCGGCGAGCATGGCCAGCAGCGCGAACAGGTGCCTGAGCACGAAGCCCAGGCCCTTGCCGAAGGCGAGCGCCGCGCGCTTGAGCGTGTGTGTCCAGTGGGTGGTCATGCCGTGGTTCCGTTCTGTGGAAGTGCGGACAGGCCGCTGTCGGCGGTGGCCGCGATGTGCCTCCGGGGGCGTCGTCGTGATGGCGCTCAGTCGCCGATGATGATTTCGGCCGAGTTGCGCGACCGCTCGCGGGACCTGGGCAGGAAGTCGAGCTGGTATTCGGTCGCGGGCACGCCGTCGCCGTTCCGGGTCGCGATTTTCAAGGGGCGGGGGCCGCCGCCGTTGTCCAGGACCGCGGTGACCTTGTAGCGGCCGATCGGGACGTCCTCGATGTAGCCGTACTGCACCCAGTAGTGGTCGTGCATCCGCAGCCGCAGCGCCTTGCCTTCGGAGCCGTCGATCAGCGGGCCGTCGGGAGTCAGCGTCAGTTCGACGTCCGCGATGTCATCGGCGAACGTGGTGGTGGTGTCGACGATGAGGAATCCGCCGTAGTAGACGTACTCGTTCAGCGGCGAGCGACCTTCCAGTTTCCAGCGGAAGTTGCGGACGCCGCCGCCGTCGCCGATCGAATCGGTGCTGTCCGGGTGCAGCGCCAGCGGATAGCTGCGGCCGTTGTAGGTTTTCTCGAACTCGGCATAGGCCATCCACGCACCCGGCTGCGCCTGGATCCGGTAGCTGCCGTCCTCGCCGGTGGTGCCGCGCAGGTAGGAGTCGCGGAGGATGGTGCCGTCGAGCAGGATCTTCGCTCCGGCGATCGGTTTGCCCTGCGTGTCGATGACGGTTCCGGTGACGTAACCGTCAATGGCCGCGGCTGTCCCGCCGGCGTCCCGGCAACTGGCGGTTCCCGACAGCACGAAGGCGGCGAGGAGGAGCAACGATGTCCTGGTCATGGATCGGCGCGGCTCACTTCGACGTGACCTTCAGCTGCTCGACCTTGCCCGATGCGGGCACGTCGCAGCTGTCCTGGCCGGAGAAGCCGGTCACCGGCATGTTCGCGGTTCCCTGGTTTTCGCTCGCGGTCATGTCGTGGCACGTCGAGCCGGTCATCACGCCGCCGTTGCTGCAGGTGATGGCCAGGTTCCAGCAGGCCTGGAAGTCGCCGCTGCCGCCGGTGCGCTGGACCTGGCAGTCGACGCCGTGCGGGCCGGGCGTGCCGCAGTCGACGCGGGCGGCGTCGAGGTCGGTGATGGTGCAGGCGGACAGCGCCAGTCCGGCGGCAGCCAGTGCGATGACGCGGGCAATGATGTGGAACTTCATGGATCCGTTCTCCGGAGTGCGTTGGTGCGGAATGTCATTCGCCGATGACGATGGAAGCCAAGATCCGGAGGATGCCGTTGGACCTGGGCAGGAAATCGAGCTGGAATTCCGGCGCGAAGTCGCCCCTCGTGTGCCAGTCCTGGATCTTCAGCGGGCGCGGGCCGTCGTCGCCGTGCAGCGT
>DAOMOU010000081.1:0-3627 GCA_035444525.1 Gammaproteobacteria bacterium
GCACGCTCGGTTTGCGGCCGCTGTCCGCGAGCGGCGCGGTATGGTTGGACGGCGCCTGGGTCGGCATCGTGGTCGCGGAAGGCGACCGCGAGGGCTGGGGCCTGCTGCAACTGAGCAATTTCGCGCCGCCTTGAGCGCGCGGCATCGGCACCGGAGTGATCGAGTCATGAATGTCCACAACATCATCACGGGCCTGGCCCTGGCGGGCGGGTTGCTTGCCGGCTGCGGGCGAGGCGCAGAGGTTCCCCTCGGGCCGGGCGAGCCCGGCCCGCTGCCCGCCGCGCAGCAGCGCAGCGGCGATCCGGCACTCGGCTACGAAATCCTGCTCAATCGGGGCTACGTCAGCTGCGGCGTGCCGCTCGACGCTTACCTGGCGTCGGCGCCGGATCGCGGTCCGGAGCCTGCGTTGCGCGGGCGAGTCGGCCGTAACGCCGAGCTGCCCTACGAATTGAACGCGACCATCGACGCCAACGGCGTCGAGCTGGTCGTCAGCAACTGCCTGGCTTGCCACGGCGGGCGCTTCAACGGCGAGCTGGTGATCGGACTCGGCAACGCCTTCGCGGACTTCAGCAGCGATCCGATGCCCGGCATCGAGGGCATCGGGCTGCTGGTCGAGGATGGCGCACCGGCACAGGCCTGGCAACGCTGGGCAGATCGCGTCGCCGCGATCGCGCCTTACATGGTGACCGACACCGTCGGGGTCAACTCCGCGCCCAACCTGACCATGGCGCTGATGGCGCACCGCGACCCACGGACCCTGCGCTGGCACGACGCACCACGGCTCGAGCCGCCGCCCCGCGAGCCGCTGCCGACCGCGGTGCCGCCGTGGTGGCGCATGCAGAAGAAGCACGCCATGTTCTACCACGGCGGCGGACAAGGCGATCACGTGCCCTACATGATGCTGAAATCGCTGGTCTGCACCGACGATCTCGAAGAGGCACGCATGATCGACGGCTGGTTCACGCACGTGGCCGCCTACATCAAGAGCTTGGAGCCGCCGCGCTGGCCGTGGCCAGTGGACGAGTCGCTGGCGGGCGAGGGGCAGAAGGTGTTCGAAGCGCACTGTGCGGCCTGCCACGGCACTTACGGCGAGCGCTGGACATATCCGAACCTGCTAGTGCCGCTGGAGCAGGTCGGCACCGATCCGGCCTACGCGCTCCAGGCGGTCGAGGCGGAACGCTTCATCCGCTGGTTCAACGGATCCTTCTACGGCCGCGGCGCACAGGCGCGGCCGGCGCGCGGCTACGTTGCCCCGCCACTCGATGCGGTGTGGGCGACCGCGCCTTACCTGCACAACGACTCGGTGCCGAGCATCGCGGCGCTGCTGGACAGCACCCGCCGGCCGACCTACTGGCGGCACCGTACCGAGCCACGGGAATACGACCAGGCCGCGCTGGGCTGGCGCTACGAGGCGTTGCAACACGGCAAGGAGGGCGCCGGGGACGCCGACGGGGCGCGCAGGATCTACGACACCACGCAACGCGGGTACGGCAACGGGGGCCACCTGTTCGGCGACTCGCTCGACGAGGGCCAGCGCCGGGCGCTGATCGAGTACCTCAAGACACTCTGACCGGTTCCGGTTCAGCGCCCCAGCAGCCGGAGGTTGCGCGTGCGCTGCCGGGGCCGCTCGACCTCGAAGTGCACGGCCACCATCCAGTCGGCGTAGCCCGGGTCCAGCTTCCTGAGGGTGTGCATCAATTCCTGCCGGAAACTCTGGCCGACCGGTTCGACGCGGTCCGGCCAGATGCGGAACTTGAGGCGCAGGAAGCTGCGCCCCGCGCTGGTCGTCTGCAGCCCCTCGACCGAAGGCGGGCTGCGCATGATGCCCGGGAATTGTTCCGCGACCGTCGGCAGCAGGCGCTCGGCCGCCGCGATCATCCGTGCGCGGACGTCCTCGTCGTCCGACAGCGATACGTCGACGATCAGCCGCACGTAGCCGCGCGGATACGAGACCACGTTGGACACCGTGCGGTTAGGGATGTTGACCAGCGCGCCGTGCGAGTTTTCCAGCACGATGAAACGCATGCCGATGGCGCGCACGATGCCGGTCTGCCCGCCGATATTGACCATTTCTCCCATGTCGATGAGATTCGAGAAAATCAGGGTCAGGCCCGTGACCACGTCCTGCACGACGCCCTGCGAGCCGAAGCCGACCGCCAGGCCGATCACCGAGGCGCTCGCCAGGTACGCCGTCATGCTGATGCCGAATTCCTGCAGGATGAACCCGATGGCGATGAAGTACATCGTGAATACGGCGACACTGGTGGCCAGCGAGATGGTGGTGCGGAGCTTGCGCACCGAGGCCGTCGCCTCGCTGCGCGTCAGCCGCTCGCCGCCGACACGTACCAGGTGCACCCCGAAATGCAGCGCGACCGCTACGCCGAGAATCAACAGCGTGCGGCCCAGCAATGGCATCGCGGTGAAAATCTCCGTCATTCCGGCCTCGCTGGATGGCTTGTCGTCACCAGTTTAACCGCGCAGGGTCGCTGCGCGCCGCCGCAGCACGAACTTCTCGAGTTCCACCAGCGGCACTACCACTGCGGCGACCAGCACCACGAGCAGCCAGTCGCCCAAATCCAGCGGTGCCGTGCCGAACAGTGCGTTCATGGCCGGCAGGTGGGTGAACAGCAGCTGCAAGCCGAAGACCGCCATGACGGCGCCGATGGCGATGCGGCTGCCGAACAGACCGTTCAACGTGAGAGTGGGCGCCAGGATGTGGCGCACGTTCAACAGGTAGAAGGCCTCGAACAGCACCAGCGCATTGACCGCCAGCGTGCGCGCGGTCTCGAGTTCATAGCCTGCCGCGCGTGCCTCGACGAACAGGCCGAACGTCCCCGCCACGACGATCATGGTGACGAAGCTGATGCGCCAGATGACGAAGCGCCCCAGCAGCGGCTCGTCCGGGTGGCGCGGCGGGCGCTGCATGATGTCCTGTTCGGGCGGTTCGAATGCCAGCGCCAGCGCCAGGGTCACTGCGGTCACCATGTTCACCCACAGGATCTGCAGTGGCGTGATGGGGAGCGAGCGCCCAAGAACGATCGCCAGCAGGATCATCATCGCTTCCGCCGCATTGGTGGGCAGAATGAACAGGATGGCCTTGCGAATGTTGTCATACACCGTGCGGCCTTCCTCGACGGCGCACTCGATGGAAGCGAAGTTGTCGTCCGACAACACCATTTCTGCAGCCTGCCTGGCGACCTCGGTTCCGCCGCGGCCCATCGCAACGCCGACGTCCGCGCGCTTGAGCGCAGGCGCGTCGTTCACGCCGTCGCCGGTCATGGCGACGACGTGGCCATGGGCCTGCAGGGCCTCCACGATGCGCAGCTTGTGCTCCGGGCTCGAGCGGGCAAAGACGTCGGTCCTCTGCACCACTTCGGCAAGCCGTGCATCGTCGAGTTTCTGCAGCTCTTCGCCCAGGACGGCGCCCTGACCGTCGCCGATGCCCATTGCCTGTCCAACTGCGCGGGCGGTGCTCAGATGGTCGCCGGTGATCATCTTCACCCGGATACCCGCGCTGCGACATTCGGCAACCGCCTTGATGGCCTCGTCGCGGGGCGGGTCGATCAGTCCGACCAGGCCGAGCAGGCTGAGGGAGTCCTCGAGCTCGCTGGTCTTGAGCTCGCCGCG
>DAOMOU010000081.1:3727-8398 GCA_035444525.1 Gammaproteobacteria bacterium
GTCGGGCTCCAGCCCGGCCTTCATCGCCAGCACCAGCAGTGCGCCCTCGGTGGGATCGCCACGCAGCCTGCTGCCCTGGGCTCCCTGCTCAAACTCCGCATCGTTGCAGAGCAGGGCTGCGCGACACAGTTCCATCAGCGCCTTGTCGGTGGACGGATCGGCCTCCTCGGCCCCCGACTGGATTACGCCGAGTGGGTCATAGCCCACGCCGGTGACTTGGTACTCGCGGGACTGCAATACGACCCGGCTGGCTGTCATTTCGTTGCGCGTGAGGGTGCCGGTCTTGTCGCTGCAGATCACCGACACCGAGCCAAGAGTCTCGACGGCCGGCAGGCGGCGTATGATGGCGTTGCGCGCCGCCATGCGCTGGACGCCGATCGCCAAGGTGATGGTGATGATCGCGGGTAGTCCCTCCGGTATGGCCGCGACCGCGAGCCCGACCGCGGCCATGAACATGTCCTCGAGCGCGTAGTCGTGCAGCAGCACACCGACGACCATGGTCGCAGCGGCGACGCCGCCGATCACCAGGCTGAGCAGCCTGCCGAAGCGCTCGAGTTGGCGTGTCAGCGGCGTGGCCAGCGTCTGTACGCGCAAGAGCAGCGCGCTGATCCGCCCGATTTCCGTAGCGCCGCCAGTGGCCGCCACCACACCGGTGCCCACGCCGGCCGTCACCAGGGTGCCGGACCAGGCCATCGACGCACGATCCCCGAGCGCGGCGTCACGCGCCACCGGGGCGGTGGATTTTTCCACCGGCACCGACTCGCCCGTGAGGATTGCCTCGTCGATCTGCAGGTTGCGTGTCTTCAACAGGCGCAAATCCGCCGGCACCAGGTCACCCGCCTGCAGCACCACGACATCCCCCGGCACGAGCTGTTCGGCGGCGATCTCGTGCTTGTGGCCTTCGCGGATGACCATGGCGCGCGGCGACAGCATGGCGCTGATGGCTTCCAGCGCGCGCTCGGCCTTGCCCTCCTGGATGAATCCGATCAGCGAATTGATGACGACCACGCCCAGAATGACGCCGGTGTCGGCCCATTCGCCCAGCAGCGCGGTGATGGCGGCGGCGACCAGCAGCACGTAGATCAGCACGTTGTTGAACTGGGCGGCGAGGCGGCGCAGCGGACCGCGTCGTGGCGGCGGTGGCAGGAGATTCGGGCCGTGCGCGGCGAGCCGCTCGGCCGCCGTGGATTTGTTCAGCCCCTCGGCGCCACTGTAGAGTCGCTCGAGAGCCTGCCCGGCATCCAGCGCGTGCCAGGCCTGGGAGCGGACGGTGGTGTGCGGTGCTTCCATGGACCTCACCCGCGCGGGAACGAGACGGCGGGGACCTGGCGGGATGTGGAGACGAGTTTCAGGTTAGCGCCGAACGACTTGATTGGGAAGGATTTCGCGACTGTTGGCGGCGTCTTGCAAAGAGAAATAAGTTGCGGTGCGACATCTTAAATGATATATAATCAATGCATGAATATCGGACGGCCCACCGTGCCCGTCAAAACCCCGCGAAGCCGGGATTCTCTTGCCGTCGCCGGCCTCGCATTGCTGCTCGCCGTCCTGCAGCCGAGTCCCGCGGCGGCGCAGGAAAACGGCGAGCCGGCCGCCGAGTTGGAACGCGTCGTTGTGGTCAGCACTCGCAGCCCGCGGCCGGTCAGCGAAGTCGTGGGCATGGTGACGATCCTCGACGACAGCGACGTCGCAGCGATCATGGCCACCAACGAGGACGGGCTGTGGCGCTACACGCCGGGTATCCAGGTGGAATCGTCCGGGTCCCGCTATCCCGCGCACAGCCTCAGCATCCGCGGCATCGGCGGCAACCGCGTGCTGATGGAACTCGACGGCATCCCGATCCAGGAGCGTTTCCTGGTCGGCAACTTTGCGGACGCCGGCCGCTCCAGCTCGGAATTGGATTTCATCAGGCGGGTCGAGGTGCTGCGCGGTCCGGCCTCCAGCCTCTATGGCTCCAGGGCCATCGGTGGGGTAGTGGCCGTGTCCACCTTCGACCCGGACGACCTGGCGCTGGGCCCGGGCGCGCCGGGCGCCCTGGTGCGCGGCAGCTTCGCAAGTGACTGGGACGCCTTCGGGGCAAGCGCGATCGGCGGCTGGCAGCACGAGTCTGTGGGCCTGTTGCTGGGTGCCAGTCATCGCCACGGCAACGAGCCCGATCGTTCCGCGAATCCCGATTCGCCGGATCGGCTCGACCGTGACCGGCAGGCCATGCTGGCCAAGTTGACCTTGCGGGACGACGAGGACAACGGGCTGCGGCTGACGCTGGATGGCGATCGCGTCGACACGGCGGCAGAGATCAACAGCTTCATCGGCCAGGGGCGCTTCGCCAACACCACGGGCCTGTTCGGCGATGACCGCTCGACTCGCACGGGTATCGCGCTCGACGGGCACATGGCGCACCGGGAATACCTGGTGGAGGGGATCGTGTTTCATCGTGAAACGCAGACCCGCCAGGACACCGTGGACCTGCGTGAGGCCCTTGCGCGACCGGTGAGAATCGACCGCGGTTTCCGCTACGACACCACCATCAGCGGCGTACGCACCAGAGTGTCGAGGCAGTTCGAACATGGCGGGCTGCGTCACCGCGTGATGCTCGGCGCCGAATTCTCGCGCAGCGAGCTGGACGAGATGCGGGACGCCGCGTTGACCGGCATCCTCGACGGCCAGACGACCAACGTAGTGCTGGGCGAGTCCTTCCCGCTGCGTGACTTCCCGGTCACCGAGAGTCGCGAGACCGGCGTATTCCTGCAGGACGAGATCGACTGGCTGTCCGGACGCTGGACCGCCATCCCGTCACTGCGTTTCGATCGCACCCGCATCCGGATTCGCGAAGACGACGCGTGGCGTCGGGCGAACCCGCAGGCCGACGCCGCCGAGTTGACGGTCAGCGACGTGTCGCCGCGGCTCGGCGTATTGTGGCGGCCGTCACGGGACTGGCAGGCCTGGGGCCAGGTCGCCAGCGGCTTCCGCGCGCCTCCCGCCGAGGACCTGAACATCGGGCTGGACATTCCGCTGTTCAGGACCCGTGCCCTGCCGAACCCCGACCTGAAGTCCGAAACGTCGCTCGGCTGGGAAGTCGGCCTGCGCGCCAGCGCCGGCGCGGCCTGGTTCAGCCTGGCCGCGTTCTGGACCGACTACGAGGACTTCATCGAGTCGCTGGTGCCGCTCGGGCCGGACCCGGCCACCGGGATCCTGTTGTTCCAGTCGCAGAACCGGGATCGTGCGCGGATCCGGGGGATAGAAGTCGAGGGCGGCATGCCGCTCGGCCAGTTGACTCCGGCGCTCGATGCCTTTGCCGCAGGCGTATCCGCCTACTGGGCGGAGGGCGAGGATCGTCGCACCGGCGAGGACCTAGTGGACGTGGGTCCGCCGTCGGCGGTGCTGTTCGTTGACTGGGCCAGCCCTTCCGCCGCCTGGGAGATCAGGTTGAGCGGAACCTTCGCGCGCGGCAAGCAAGGCGACGATCCCGCCGGGACGCCGGACTTCAGCGTGCCGGGACACGGCATCGTCGACCTGGTGACCGCCTGGCGCGCCAGCGAGCGGCTCACGTTGCGGGCAGGGCTGTTCAACGTTACCGACAGGACCTGGTGGCGCTGGGGCGACACCCGCGGCTTGCCGGCCGACGACCCGCTGATCCCGGTGCGGTCCGCGCCGGGCCGCAGCATCACCGTTTCGTTCAACTTCGGCTTCGGGCCGGGGCAATACTGAATTGCGGTCCCTATTCGGGGCCGACACGGGAGGAAATGAGATGAACAGTCGAGTATTGATGATTACGCTGCTGGCCGGCCTCGCGATGGCCGGTTGCGGGCCGCGCGAGCCGCAGCAGGCGGCGCCGCCGCGGACGGGCCAGGACCCGGCGACGGCCGTGCACGCCGCCGAGGTGGCTTCGGCCGGCCAGAGTCTGGAGCAGCGCATGACGGCCGGTCGCAAGGTTTACCAGAACGTCTGCCAGGCCTGCCACGGTCCGGAGGGCAAGGGCCTGCCGGGGGCGTTCCCGCCGGTGGCGAACTCCGACTGGATCGAGCAGAACCCCGACCAGTTGATCGGCGCAATCCTCAACGGCCTGTCCGGGCCGATCGTGGTGAACGGCCAGAACTACAACGCCGTCATGCCGCCGATGGCTTACCTGAGCGACGAGGACGTGGCCAATGTGCTGACCTTCGTGCTCAACAGCTGGGACAATCCGGGCGGGGAGATCCAGCCTGCCCAGGTGGCACAGGTACGCGGCGGTGCGCCGGCGGCCGCCACCACCGCGCCCGGCGAGCATCCGGTCCCGGGCACCTCGGCGCTCAAGTACGAGGGCGCGCCGCTCGGCATGGACCCTGAGACCGCGCGCCGGCTGGTGGATTCGGAAGGGCCGCCCATCACGCACGCGGAGTGGGCCCGCTCGACGGAGCTCTATTTCGAGCGCTGTGCCGGCTGCCATGGTGTGCTGCGCCACGGCGCGACCGGCAAGCCGCTGACGCCCGACGTGACGCGCGAGAAGGGCACCGAATACCTGAAGGCGCTGATTACCTACGGGTCGCCCGCGGGCATGCCGAACTGGGGCACCTCCGGCGACCTGACCGAAGGCGAGATCCAGGCGATGGCGCACTTTCTGCAGCACGAGCCGCCGGCGCCGCCGGAGTTCGGCATGGAGGAGATGCGCGCGACCTGGAAGGTGCTCGTGCC
>DAOMOU010000082.1:0-8393 GCA_035444525.1 Gammaproteobacteria bacterium
GTGCTGCGCGGGCTGGTCGTGCTGCTGGTGATCGGCCTGGTGCCGGCGCTGGGCCTGTCGTGGATCTACGAACTCACGCCCGAGGGCATCAAGCGTGATGCCGAGATGTCGGCCGCCGACATGCGGGGCTCGAGCACCGGACGGAAGCTCAACTGGGCGACGCTGGCGATGGCGGTGGTGGCCATCGGCTTCATGGCCGTTGAACGGCTGCGCCCGGCGCCGCCGGTCGCCGCACCGGTGGTCGCGCCGGCGCCGGCGACGGTTGCCGATGAGGCGGGCATGGTCAACGCCGCGTCCATTGCGGTGTTGCCGTTCGCCGACCTTTCGCCCGGTGCCGACCAGGAGTACTTCTCAGACGGCATGGCCGAGGAAATTCTCAACGCGTTGGTGCGGGTGAAGGGCCTGCAGGTCGCTTCCCGCACTTCCTCGTTCGGGTTCAAGGGCCAGGAAAGCCTGGGCATGCCCGTGATCGCCGAGCGCCTGCAGGTGCGCCACGTGCTGGAGGGCAGCGTGCGCCGCGCGGGCAACACCTTGCGCATCACCGCGCAGCTGATCGACGCGGAGGTGGATCGGCACCTGTGGTCCGACACCTTCGACCGCCCGCTGACCGCCGAAAATGTCTTCGCCATCCAGGAGGAGATCGCCTCGGCGATCGTCGCGGCGCTGGTCGATTCATTGGGCATCGAGATCGAGGACGAGGTCCGGCTGGCCCAGCCGACGGAAAACCTGACGGCCTATGACATGTACCTGCGCGCGCGCGGCCTGTTCCAGGGCCGCATCGATCTCGATGTCGCCGATGACCTGCTGCGCCAGGCGCTCGAGCAGGATCCCGAATTCGTCAATGCCTGGGAACTGCGGGCGGCAGTGCAGACCGTGATCGTCGAGTACGGCTACACGCGTTTGTCCCGGGATGAACATGAACGCCGGGGAATTCAGTTCGCGGAAAGGGCCTTGGCCCTGGAGCCGGACAGCGGCATGGCGCTGGCCACACTGGCCAACCTGCGAATGGGTGCAGCCGCGAAATTGCTCCAGCGGCATGATCTCGGCACCATCATCCGGGACCTCGAGCGCGCCGTGGAGCTCGATCCGCATAACAGTTCGGCACACAACTGGCTCGGATTGTCTCTCGGCCTCGTCGGCCGGCTCGAGGATGCACTGCAGACCTTCGTACGTTGTATCGAAGTCGCACCGCGCTTCGGCCCCTGTCGCGAGAACCATTACGATATCTTGTGGACCCTCGGCCGTCCGGACGAGGCGTTCGAGCGCCTGCAGGAGGCGCTGGCCGAGGGCGCGGTGGTTTCCGAGTACGGCAACTTCGCCCTGCTGGCCCATTTCGAAGAGCAGACCGCGTTCATGTTGCTGGCCAACCAGTCGAAGTGGCTGCCGGGCTGGCACCGCCACCGGGATCTCTACGAAGCGTTTCGTGACCTCGACGGCGATCATGCCGAGTTGCTGGCGGCATTGCGGGAGTTCCAGGGCGCGAGGCCCGTGGACGCCGCCTCCTTCACGGCCTTGCTGCTCGTCCCGCTGGGGGCCTTCGACATGCTGCCGGATTATGGAATGCTCGTCTGGGGGCCGGAGTACGCAGGTTTCCGTAGGTCACCGCAGTTCAAGGAGTACATTCGGGGGACGGGCGTCTTCGACTACTGGCGGGACCACGGCTACCCGCCGATGTGCCGGCCGGTGGGCGAGGACGATTTCTCATGCGATTGAACCGCGTGCCCCGCCTGCCGTACGCTGGAATGGGTCTGAAACCCATCAGAAGGGCTGCGCCATGAGCTCCAGCAGCGGCTTGTGGGCCGAACTCAAGCGGCGCAACGTGTTCCGCGTCGCCGCCGCATACATCGTCGTTGGCTGGCTGATCCTCCAGGTTGCGGAGATCATGCTCGGCTTCACCGGTGCGCCTGAGTGGGTCGGCAAGGCGCTGATCGCCCTGCTGCTGCTGGGTCTGGTGCCGGCGCTGGCGCTTGCGTGGGTGTTCGAGGTGGGCCCGGAGGGCGTGCGCCGCGACGACGGCAGCAACCCTCGCGACGTCAGCCCGCAGGCGCGACGGCTGGACGTGATTACCCTCGGTGCGGTCGTCCTGGTGGTGGCCTTGCTCGCCTGGGAGCACCTTGGACCGGCGTTGAGCGGCACCCGGGACGGCAGCGGCGAACGTCAAACTTCGGCACCTGCCGTGACGGACCCGCCGGCCGCACAGCGAGTGCGCCAGGAACCGCCGCCTTTCGAGGCCCCGCCAGGCTCGATCGCCGTGCTGCCGTTCACCAATCGCAGTGCCGAGCCGGACACGGCCTACTTCGTGGACGGCATCCACGACGACCTGTTGACCCAGTTGGCGCGCAACGGCGGACTGACGGTCATCTCGCGCACCTCGATGATGGAGTACCGCGACACCACCAAGAACCTGCGCCAGATCGGCGAGGAGCTGGGCGTGGCGACCATCCTCGAGGGCGCCGTGCAGCGCGCCGGCCGGCGTGTGCGCATCAATGCGCAGCTCATCGACGCCGCCAGCGACGCCCACCTGTGGGCGGACACCTTCGACCGCGAGCTGACGCCCGAGAACGTCTTCGACATCCAGTCCGAGATCGCGGCCGCGATCTCGGCCGCCCTGGGCCAGGCGCTCGGCGCGGCCGCCAGTGCCTCCGAGCAGGACAGGGTGCCGACGCGGGACCCCGAGGCCTTCGACCTGTACCTTCGCGCCCGGGCGTTTCGCCATGACTGGGAAGAGGAGCAGATACGGGAACGCATCGCGCTGTACCGCCAGGCGCTCGAGCACGATTTGCGATTCGCGCTGGCGATGGGCGAACTGGGCCGGGAGTTCGTCAACCTTTACTGGTTCACCACGCGGCGCGACGCCGACCGTGCCGAGGGGCGGCGCTGGCTCGATCGTGCCCTGGCGTTGCAGCCGGAGGATCCTCAGCTGCGGCTCGCCATGGCGGAGTATCACTATCGGGCCCACCTGGACTACGAGGCTGCGCTGAAGAATCTCGACCTCGCCACGCGCGGCCTTCCGGGCAGCGCCGAAGCGGTCAGCCTGCGCGCCTACATCATGCGGCGGGCCGGCCGGACCGCGGCAACCCTGGACGCGCTCCACTCGGCGGTGTTGCTCGATCCCCGCTCGGGAGAAGTCATCCGCGGCCTGGTCGAGACGTACTGGCTCACCGGCAACATGGAGGCGGCGCTGCGCTGGCAGGAGCAGCTCGATGCGCTGCCTGATGACCATTCGACCAACCGGTTCTGGTATCCGAACGCCCGCATGCAGGTGTTGGGGGACCTGGAGCCGATCCGCAGGGCCTTCGCGGCCGACACGCCGAGAACGTTCACGCTGGTCGGCGCGGCGCTGGGAAATACCTTCATCCTGGCCTATTTCGAGCGTGACTTCGACAAGGCCGCTGCCGTGCTGGACAGCTATGAAGGAGACTTGTCCGAGGACCAGTTCGGGCTGGGCATCGAGTCCCTGTCACGCGCCTACCTGGAGCGGGCGCGCGGCGGGGAGCAAGCCGCGGCGAAGGCGGCTGGCGGGGCGCTGGCGGTGACCGACCGCATCCTGGCCGAGCATCCCGATGACTATCGTGCGTTGATGGCGCGCGCGCAGGCACTTGCCATTCGCGGCGAAGGTGCGGCGGCTCGCGAAGCGACCCGGCAGGCCCTGTCGCAGACCATCCCGACGCGCGACGTCGTCATTCGATCGGAGCAGCGCATGCGAGAGCTGTTGGTGCTGGCCATGGTTGCCGACTCGACGGAGCTCGCCGCGGCCATGGACGAATACCTGCAGCTCGAGATGAAGTACTGGCATTTCGACGGCCTGATGCTCGACCCCGTGTTCGACGCGCATCGAAATCATCCGGCGATCCAGGCGCTGGCGGCGAAGTACTCGCGGCGCGGGAGCGGGGCTTGAGCCTGTTTGCCGAACTGCGACGGCGCAACGTGATCCGCGTGGGCGGGGCCTATGCCGTGGTGGCCTGGCTGCTGATCGAGGTCAGTGACACAGTGTTCCCGCGTCTCGGCCTGCCTGAATGGACCGTCACCCTGGTGATCGTCCTGCTGGCCCTCGGATTCCCGGTCGCGCTGTTCATGGCCTGGGCCTTCGAGCTGACGCCGGAGGGCGTGAAGCGCACCGAGCATGCCGTCGCAGGGACCGCGCCGCCCGGCGGTCGGGTGTTGGACTGGGTGATCGCCCTCGGGCTGCTCGTCGTCATCGGCATGTTCGTGGCGGAGCGGTTCGCGGTCACCACGCCGGACAGGGCGGCGTCCGATCCGGCGGCGGTGGCTGATGACGGCGGCCGGCCGGCAGGGTCCATCGCCGTGCTGGCCTTCGACAACATGAGCCCGGACCCTGAAAACGCCTATTTTGCGGAGGGTATTTCCGAGGAAATTCTCAACATCCTGGCCGGCGTCGAGGGGCTGCACGTTGCGTCGCGCACTTCAGCCTTCTCATTCCGCGGCAAGGGTGTTCCCATTCCGCAGATCGCCGGTGAGCTGAACGTGCTGCACGTTCTCGAGGGTTCGGTGCGCAGGCAGGGCAACCGCGTACGCATCACCGCACAGCTCATCCGGGCGGACACCGACGGCCACCTCTGGTCGCAGACCTACGACCGGGAACTGGTGGACATTTTCAAGGTGCAGGAGGAGATCGCCCAGGCGATCACCGGCGCCCTCGGCGAGATTCTCGGCACGCGCCGCGTATCGGTACGCGCTGCAACTGCGGACATCGAAGCCTACGAGCGCTTCCTGCGCGGCCGCGCGCTCTTCCACCAGCGCAGGGACCTCGGCCGCGCCATCGCTGATCTCAACTACGTGGTCGAGCAGGATCCCGAGTTCGGCGAGGCCTGGGTCTATCTCGCCGCCGCCAATTTCGTGGCGCCCGGTTATGACGTCGGATCCTTCGACCAGGATGCGATGATCCCGGCGGCCCGGACCGGTGTCGAGCGGGCCCGGGCACTGTTGCCGGAACACCCGATGGTCATCGGGCTGCAGGGCATGCTGCTGCGTGAAGAGGGCAAGCCCGAGGCCCTGGAATTGTTGCAGCGGGCCAGCGAACTGAGCGCGCAGGATTCCACGCCGACCATGTGGCATGGCCTGACGCTGTTCGTATCCGGTTACCTAGAGGAAGCGGAGACCGCGCTCGCGCGGGCCGCGAACATGGACCCCCTGGTCGGCATCAACCACGGCTATCTCGGGATGGTCCGCCTGGCGCTGGGACGGGACGCCGAGGCGGAGGCCAGCTTGCGCAAGGCGGCCGAGCTCAACTGGCCCGCGGGGCTCTGGGTTCATGCCATCGAGCTGGCGAACCGGGGGGAAACGGACCGGGCGGTGGCATTGCTGCGCGAGCTGCTGGCCCAGCCAGGGCCCTACGAGGCCTCCGTCGCCGCCTTCATTGTTGCCCTGCGCGAACCGGAACGCGCGGACTCCGTGCTCGACCTGGAGGGTTCCGCTCGGCCGCCCGAGGAATGGCTTGCGCTGGGCATGACGGATCGGTATCTCGACCTGCTTCTCGACCTGGCGGTGAGCGGGCGCCTGTACAACCAGCAGGGCTGGCTGCGGTCGGCCTGGCTACCGTCCACCGGCGCACTCCGCGAGGATCCGCGTTTCTTCGCCGTGGCCGAGGTGCTCGGCATGGTCCCGCTCTGGGAGGCGCGCGGCTATCCCAAGGGCTGCCGGCGCGTGGTGGCGGCAGCCGGCGACCGGCTGGCGTGCACCGCGTCCGGGCCGTGACGATCTCCCGCGGGCGTGCTGCCAGTCAGTGTCCTGGCAGCGGGAACAGCCGCCGCTTGATCAGCCGGCCCGCACGGTCGTAATCCACGGCGGCGGCGTCATCGATGCCCGTCGTGATCTCGAGCAGGATCTGCTCCTGGATGCGTCCCCGCTGCTGCGCCTCCGCATAGGGCACGTCGTCACGGAACATCACCAGTCCGTAGCGTCGCGCGAAACGCTCCGGAAAGCGCCGCTCCAGCTCGAAGGCGACTTCCTGGCGGAGCAGGAAACCGGGGTCGCGCACCGAATCGCGCATCTCCACGTAGTTTTCCAGCGCCATGTCGGCGATCGCGTCGGCGTTCGGCTTGCGGCGCACCGACAGCAGCTCGAAGGTGCGTGGCCAGTCGCCACCCGATTCATCAAAACAGGCGTCGAGCTCCAGGCAATCCTCGAAGGCGCAGTTCATGCCCTGGCCGTGGAAGGGGACGATGGCGTGCGCCGCGTCGCCGAGGAGCGCCACCCGGCCGTCCAGATTCCAGGGTTGGCAGCGCACGGTGCCCAGCATGCCGGTCGGGTTGGCGAAAAATGCGGCCTCGAGATCATGAATCAGTGGCAATGCGTCCGGGAACTCGGCCGCGAAGAATGCGCGCACCGCCGCCGGTGAGTCGAGGCTCGCGAACGACGGCTCGCCCTCCAACGGCAGGAACAGCGTCACGGTGAAGGTGCCGTCGTGATTGGGCAGCGCGATCAGCATGTAGCCGCCGCGCGGCCAGATGTGCAGCGCATTGCTCTCCATGCGGTGGCGGCCGAGCCCGTTGGGCAGGACGCTCAGCTCCTTGTAGCCGTGGGAGAGAATTTCCTCGCTTGCCGTGTGGCCCGGCAGCACTGCCAGCGCCTTGCGCAGCACCGAGCCGGCGCCGTCCGCGCCGATGCAGGGCGTCAGTGCCACGGTCTCGCGGGTGCCGCTGTCCTCGTGCTCGAACTCCAGCCGGTCGTGGTCGAAGTCCACCGCCGTGCAGCGCATGCCGAAGCACAGGCGCACGCCGGCCGCCTCGGCGGCATCCAGCAACAGGGCGTTCAGGCCGGGACGCGACACCGAGTAGATGACCTCGTGGGCGCGCCGGCCATAGGGCTGGAGCTCGAGCGCTCCGGACACGGGGTGAATCATCCGCCCGCGCATCACGGTCAGCAGCTTGCGCACCTCGTCGCCAAGGCCGGCTTTGCGCAATGGCGTCAGTCCCCGGTTGGCGAGCGCCAGGTTGATGGACCGTCCCGCCGGTTGCGGCACGCGCCGCAGGTCGGGGCGGCGCTCGTAGAGCGTGACCTCGAGGCCGCGGCGCGCCAGGAAGATGGCGGCCAGGGCGCCGCCCAGGCCGGCGCCGACGATGCTGATGCGCCTGCTCACCGCAGCGCGTCCTCGAGTGCCGTCACGAAGCGCTCGACGTCCGTGTAGCGGTTGTACAATGGCACCGGCGCGACCCGGATGACGTCCGGCTCGCGCCAGTCGCAGACGATGCCGGCGTCGCCGAGGCGCGCATGCACCGCCCGCCCGGCTTCGGCGCCGTTGCGCAGCCGCAGTGAAAGCTGGCAGCCGCGCCGCGCGGGATCGCGCGGGGTGAGGATTTCGACATGCCGGGCCAGGCCCTCCTCCAGGCGCTGCTCCAGCAGGCCCGTGAGTGCCAGCGACTTGTCGCGCAATCGCGCCATGCCTGCATCCACGAACACCTCCAGCGAGGCGAGCAGGGCGGCCATGCCCAGCACCGGAGGGTTCGACAGCTGCCAGCCTTCGGAGCCAGGCATGGGCACGAAGTCCGGTTCCATGCGGAATCGCGCCGCTTTGTCGTGTCCCCACCAGCCGGCAAAACGTGGCAGCCCGGATTCATGGGCGTGGCGCTCGTGCACGAAGGCGCCCGCGACGGCGCCGGGCCCGCCGTTCAGGTACTTGTAGCTGCACCAGGCGGCGAAGTCCGCGCCGGCATCGTGCAGTGCCAGCGGCAGGTTGCCGATGGCGTGCGCCAGGTCCCAGCCGGCCAGCGCACCGACGGCGTGCGCCTCGGCAGTGAGTCGGGCGATGTCGAGCGCTTCGCCCGACAGGTACTGGACACCCGGCAACAGCACCAGCGCCAGCGAGTCGCCGGCGTCCCGGATCGCTGCCGCAATATCTTCGTCGCGCAGGTGAGTCTCTCCCTCGCGCCGGCCCACCTCGATCAGCGCGTCGTCCGGCTCCAGGCCATGGAAGCGCAGCTGCGAGACGGCAGCGTAGCGATCCGAGGGAAAGGCCGAGCGTTCGATGAGCAGCTTGTAGCGCGACCGCGTGGGCCGGAAGAAGCTGACCATCAGCAAGTGCAGGTTGACGGTCAGGCCGTTCATGCACACGACTTCATGGGGATGCGCGCCGGTGAGTGCGGCCAGCGGCGCGGCGAACTGCTCGTGGTAGTCCTTCCAGGGACGCTTGCCGCGGAAGTGGCCTTCCACGCCCAACAGCTGCCAGGCCTCCAGTTCCTCGTCCAGGTAACGCGCCGCGCTCTTTGGCTGCAAGCCCAGCGAGTTGCCGCAGAGATACACGCAGTCACCGTCACCGTGCGGCGGCACGTGGAAGCGATCCCGGAAGCCGGCCAGCGGGTCGCGGGCGTCCAGCAGCGCTGCGTCGGTCGCGCTCATGCGGGCGCCAGCGGAAACAGCACCGGGCGCGACGGCAC
>DAOMOU010000083.1:0-8369 GCA_035444525.1 Gammaproteobacteria bacterium
GCGGCGTGTCGGCCTGCGCGACCTGCGACGGCTTCTTCTACCGCGGCCAGCCCGTCGCGGTGATCGGCGGCGGCAACACCGCCGTCGAGGAGGCCTTGTACCTGTCCAACATCGCTTCGCACGTGACCCTGGTGCATCGGCGCGACGCGCTGCGGGCCGAGAAGATCATGCAGCAGAAGCTGTTCGCCAAGGCCGGGCCGGGCGGCAACGTCACGCTGCTGTGGGACCACGTGGTGGACGAGGTGCTCGGCGACGACAGCGGCCTGACCGGCGTGCGCGTGCGCAGCACGAAGAATCGTGCGACCACCCGCGACCTCGAGGTCACCGGCATGTTCGTGGCCATCGGCCACACGCCCAACACGGGCATTTTCGCGGGCCAGCTCGACATGGAGCACGGCTACATCCAGGTGGCCGGCACCGGGCGCGGCAACGCCACGGCCACCAGCGTGCCGGGCGTATTCGCGGCCGGCGACGTCTCCGACCCCATTTACCGGCAGGCCGTCACGTCGGCCGGCTCGGGCTGCATGGCCGCGCTCGATGCCGAGCGCTGGCTGGAAACCGCAGGCCTTGCGCCGCCGGTGGAGGTCGCCAGGGCGGTCTGAGGCTGCCGTGATGCCGGTGCGCCGACTGTCGTCGCTGGCCGAGGTGCCGCGCGCCGCCTGGAACGCCCTGCAGCTCGCCGGTAATCCCTTCCTCGACTGGGCCTACCTGGCGGGGCTGGAGCGTGCCGGCGCCGTCGGCGAGGACGCCGGCTGGCTGCCCTGCCACCTGGTAGCCGAGGAGGCCGGGCAACTGCGTGCCGCCCTGCCCCTGTACCTGAAGTCCCACTCGTGGGGCGAGTTCGTGTTCGATTTCGCCTGGGCCGACGCCTACCACCGCGCCGGCCTCCCCTACTACCCCAAGCTGGTCGCCGCCGTACCGTTCACGCCGGTGCCCGGCGCGCGGATCCTCACCGCGCCGGGCGTGGATGCATCGCAGGCGGCGGCGGCACTGATCGGCGCCGCCCGCGAGCTGGCCGCGCAGGCCGGCGCCTCGTCGCTGCACCTGCTGCTGCCGGAGGACGGCCAGCTGCCCTTGCTGCGTGATGCCGGGCTCAGCCTGCGCCAGGACTGCCAGTTTCACTGGTTCGACGAGGGCTATGGCGATTTCGAGGGATTCCTCGGCGCGCTCACCGCCGAGAAGCGCAAGAAGTTCCGCCGCGAACGGCGGCGCGTGCTCGAACAGGGCATTCGTTTCGAATGGCTCGCCGGCAGTGAAATCGGCGACGCGCTGTTCGGCGAGCTGTATCGCTTTTATGCCGCCAGCTTCCTGCGGCGCGGCATGGAACCCTACTTTCCGCCGGCCTTCTGGGCGAGCCTGTTCACCGACATGCCGGACAGCATCCGCGTGGTGCTGGCGCGTCGCGGCACGCAGGCGGTCGCCGCGGCGATCTTTTTCGTCGGCGGCGGCGTGCTGTACGGGCGCTACTGGGGCTGCGACGAGGACTATCACAGCCTGCACTTCGAGACCTGCTTCTACCAGGGCATCGAGCTGGCGCTGGCGGAGGGCTGCCGGCGCTTCGAGCCGGGAGCGCAGGGCGAGCACAAGCTGCGCCGCGGTTTCCGGCCGGTGCCCACCTGGTCGGGCCACTGGCTGGCGAACCCGGGTTTCGCGCGCGCCATCGATGCGTGGCTGGCACGTGAACGCGCGCACAGCAATGCCTACATCGAGGCAGCGCGACGCCACCTGCCGTTCCGGCGCGACGAGCCGTCCTGATGACGCAGGGGATGCGCTGGCTCGGCCCGCCGGGCAGCCCGGTGTGGTTTCCCGACCCGGCCTCCGCGCTGAGCTGGCCGAACGGCCTGCTGGCGGCCGGCGGGGACCTGTCGCCGGAGCGCCTGCTGGCGGCCTATCGCCGCGGAGTGTTTCCCTGGTACGAGGCCGGCCAGCCGATTCTCTGGTGGTGCCCCGACCCGCGCGCCGTGATCCTGCCCGGCGAGTTGCACGTCGCGCGCCGGTTGAAGCGCTACCTTGCGACCCGTCGATTCGAGGCATCCTTCGATCGCGCCTTCGGGGCGGTGGTCGCCGGCTGCGCACGCCGGGAGTCGCCGGACGTCGGTACCTGGATCACCCCGGAAATGGCACTCGCCTACGAGCGGCTGCACGCGATGGGCCATGCGCATTCCGTGGAGGTCTGGTCGGGCGAGCGCCTCGCCGGCGGCCTCTACGGCGTCGCCGTGGGCCAGGTGTACTTCGCGGAATCCATGTTCAGCCGGGTAAGCAATGCTTCCAAGGCCGCCATGATCTTCCTGGCGCAGGAGCTGCGCCGCCGAGGATTCCGCCTGATGGATTGCCAGCTGCCGTCGCGCCACCTCGCCAGCATGGGTGCGCGTGAAATCAGCCGGCGGGAGTTCCTCGAGCGGCTGGCCGGGAGCGTGGACGAGCCACCCCTGGCCGACGACGGCTGGTCCCGCGAGCGAGTCTCAATCGTGGTCGACGCCGGCGACGCGTCCTGACGCCTGAGCGCGCGCCGCCGGGCCCGCGATTGAAAAGGCGTGGGGCTTTCTGCACAATGCGCGCGGTCGAAGCACCGGAGTATCCGCCCCCAGATGGCGAAGGAAGACGCAATTCAGATGGAAGGCAAGGTCATCGAGACCCTGCCCAACACCACGTTCAGGGTGGAACTGGACAACGGGCACATCGTGACGGCCCATATCTCCGGGAAGATGCGCAAGCACTACATCCGGATCCTCACCGGCGACAAGGTCACCGTCGAGCTCACCCCCTACGATCTCTCCAAGGGCCGCATCGTCTACCGCGGCCGCTAGAAAACCGGGAAACCGGGGTCAGAAACCGGGGTCAGACACGGGTTTCGATTGGGAAACCCGTGTCTGACCCCGGTTTCTGACCCCGGTTTTCTCAGTCCTGCGACACCGGCTCGCGCGTCTCCAGCGGCTCCGTCTCCAGCACCAGCCGGTCCGCCGCGGCATCCAGCCGCACGCGGATGTGGCCGCCGCCGACCAGCGAGCCGAACAGCAACTCCTCGGCGAGCGGCCGCTTGATGTGTTCCTGGATGATGCGGGCCATGGGCCGTGCACCCATTTTCGGGTCGTAGCCCTTGGCGGCGATCCATTCGCGCGCATCGTCGTCGAGTTCCAGGGTCACGAGCTTGTCCTGCAGCTGCGCCTCCAGCTCGACCACCAGCTTGTCCACCACCCGGCTGATGGTCTTCGGGTCCAGCGCCTTGAACTCGATGATGCCGTCCAGGCGATTGCGGAACTCGGGCGAGAACAGCCGGCGGATCGCGTCCATGCCGTCGGTGGCGTGGTCCTGCTCGGTGAAGCCGATGCTGCTGCGGCTCATCTCCTGTGCGCCGGCGTTGGTGGTGAGCACGATGATGACGTTGCGGAAATCCGCCTTGCGACCGTTGTTGTCGGTCAGCGTGCCGTGGTCCATGACCTGCAGCAGCAGGTTGAAGACCTCCGGGTGGGCTTTCTCGATCTCGTCCAGCAACAGCACGCAGTGCGGGGTCTTGGTGATGGCCTCGGTCAGCAGGCCGCCCTGGTCGAAACCGACGTAGCCCGGCGGCGCGCCGATCAGGCGCGACACCGTGTGGCGCTCCATGTACTCCGACATGTCGAAGCGCACCAGCTCGATGCCTAGCGCCATGGCCAGCTGTCGGGTCACCTCGGTCTTGCCGACGCCGGTCGGGCCGGCGAACAGGAAGCTGCCGACCGGCTTGTGCTCGTCGCGCAGCCCCGAGCGCGCCATCTTGATGGCCGAGGCCAGCGTCTCGACCGCCGTGTCCTGGCCGTAGATGACCAGCTTGAGCGTGCGCTCGAGGTTCTTGAGCAGGTCCTTGTCGGACGCGGACACGCTCTTGGGCGGAATGCGCGCCATCTTGGCGACGATCTTCTCGATCAGCTCGACCTCGACCACGGCGTTGGCGGGATCCGGCGTCTGCAGGCGGAGGCTCGCGCCTGCCTCGTCGATCACGTCGATCGCCTTGTCCGGCAGGTGCCGGTCGTTGATGTGGCGCGCCGAGAGGTCGGCCGCCGCCCGGATGGCGTCTTCTGAGTAGCGGATGCCGTGGTGTTCCTCGAAGCGCGACTGCAGGCCCTTGAGGATCTCCACCGTCTCGGCCACGCTCGGCTCGAGCACGTCGATCTTCTGGAAGCGCCGCGCCAGCGCGTGGTCCTTCTCGAAGATGCCGCGATATTCCTGGTAGGTGGTCGAACCGATGCAGCGCAGCTGGCCGTTGGCCAGCACCGGCTTGATCAGGTTCGAGGCGTCCATCACGCCGCCCGAGGCCGCGCCCGCGCCGATCACCGTGTGAATCTCGTCGATGAACAGGATCGCACCCGGATTCTTGCGCAGTGCAGCGATCACCGCCTTGAGGCGCTTTTCGAAGTCACCCCGGTACTTGGTGCCCGCCACCAGCGTGCCCATGTCGAGCGCGTAGATGGTGCAGTCGTTCAGCACGTCCGGCACCCGGCCCTCGACGATCATCAACGCCAGTCCCTCGGCCAGCGCCGTCTTGCCGACCCCCGCCTCGCCCACGTACAGCGGGTTGTTCTTGCGCCGCCGGCAGAGAATCTCGATGGTGCGCTCGATTTCCAGCTCGCGACCGATCAGCGGGTCGATCTTGCCATCCGCCGCCAGCCGGTTGAGGTTGCTGGCGTATTTTTCCAGCGGGTCGCCCTCGGCGTCTTTCTCCGGCTCGTTGCCTTCGCCGGCCTCGGGCTTTTCCTGCGGCTCCTCGCCGGCACGCGTCAGGCCGTGGGAGATGTAGTTCACCACGTCGAGCCTGGACACGTCCTGCAGGCTGAGCAGGTAGACGGCGTGCGACTGTTTCTCGCCGAAGATCGCCACCAGCACGTTCGACGCGGTCACTTCCTTGCGCCCGCTGGACTGCACGTGGAAGACGGCACGCTGCAGCACCCGCTGGAATCCCAGCGTCGGCTGCACGTCCTGCTCGTCCTCGTCGCCCAGCCGGGGCGTGGTCTCGTCGATGAACTCGCCGAGCTCGCGCCGCAGGGTCGTCAGGTTGACGCCGCAGGCCTTGAGAATATCGATCGAGGCCGGCACGTCGAGCAGCGCCAGCAGCAGGTGCTCGACCGTCATGAACTCGTGCCGCTGTTCCCGCGCCCGGCGGAATGCCTCGTTGAGACAGAATTCAAGTTCGCTGCTGAGCATAGCTTTCAGGCCTCTTCCATCGTGCACATCAGCGGGTGCTGATGCTGGCGGGCGTAGTCGGTCACCTGGACGACGCGCGTCTCGGCGATATCGTACGGGAAAACTCCGCAGACGCCGCGTCCGCGGGTGTGCACTTCCAGCATGACACGGGTCGCCCGGGTGCGGTCCAGGCCGAAGAACTTCTCCAGCACCTCGACGACGAACTCCATGGGCGTGAAGTCGTCGTTCAGCATGACCACGCGAAACAGCGGCGGACGCTTGACGTCGGGCCGCGCCTCCTCGAGGGCCATGTCCTGGTCTTGTTTCTGGCGGGGATCGGACATTCTGGCTCGCTGTAACTGACACTGTTGCGGCGAATTCGCATGGCGGCCGCCGACGGGTTCAGTTATAGGGTCGGCAACCCCCCGTGACAACCCCTTGACTCCGCAACGCGGAACAGGTCCATAGGGGAATATATCGGGCCCCGCCCGGCTTGCTTGAGAGTCGCTCCGTGCACCGCGTATCATCGGTCGATACGCCGGCCACGAAAGCCGCCGGACGCCCTGGATCAATGACTTGACGGAGTATCGTGGCCGCAGTCCTGAGCCGCCTGAACCAGTGGACCCGCCTGCCGCCTGCCCAGCTCTGGGCGGACGCTTCGCGGGTGCTGCCGCCGTGGGTGGTATTACTGCTGGTGGTGCTGATCTGCTGGCAGCTGGCGAAGGCCGTGTGGCTGCTGTTCCCCTCCCCTGCGCCGGACAGCCTGCCACCGGTGCAGCCCAGCCAGCGCAGCGGCCCGGCCGCCGCCACGGACGGGGTCAGCATCGACCGCATCGTGGCGGCACGGCTGTTCGGCGAGGTCGACGCCGAAGCGCCGGTCGTGCTGGTGGAGCAGGAAGACGCCCCGGACACCCAGCTCAGCCTGGAGCTGCGCGGCACGGTGGCCTCGCCGGACGAGCGGCGGGCGCTGGCCATCATCGCCGAGCGCGGCGGCGCGGAACGAGTGTATTTCATCGGCGACGCCGTGCCGGGCGGCGCCACGCTGAACACCGTCCACATGGACCGCGTGCTGCTGCGCCGGGCCGGACGGCTCGAGGCGCTGCGGCTGCCGCGCAGCGAGGACTCGCCGGGGCCGCGCCAGGCTGCGCCTGCACGCGCCGCAGCGCGTCCGAGCCCCAGCGCGGCGCGCGCCGCCACGCTCCAGCAGGTCGTCCAGCAGGGCGGCGCCGCGCTCACCGAGATCATCCGGCCCCAGCCGGTGTTCAAGGACGGGCAGCAGCAGGGTTACCGTGTGTATCCCGGCCGGCAGCGCCAGCAGTTCACGCAGCTCGGCCTGCGTCCGGGCGACCTGATCACCCAGATCAACGGCATGTCGCTGGACGACCCGGCGCGCGGCATGGAGATCTTTCGCAGCCTGGCGGACGCGACCTCGGTTACCGTGACCGTGGATCGGAACGGCGAAATCGAGATGCTGACGCTGGACACCGCGGTCCTGCAGCAGCAGTTGCAGAGCACCGAAAACGAGAACCCTTCAGAATGAGCCCACGGCGGACTGCCATGAAGAACAATCAAGGATGCGCACCGCAGAGGCCGCGGCGCCTGGCGGGGATCATCGCCGCGCTGGCGATCGCCCTGGCCTCGCCGGCGGCCTGGTCGCAGCAGGCGACCATCACGCCGAACTACAAGGATGCCGACCTGCGCCAGATCATCGAGGCGGTCAGCGCGATCACCGGCCGGAACTTCATCGTCGATCCGCGCGTCAGGGCGCAGGTGACCATGCTGTCGGCCGAGCCGATGAGCCCCGACGCCTTCTATGCGGCCTTCCTGTCGATCCTCGAGGTGCACGGCTACATTGCGGTGCCGTCCGGAGACCTCATCAAGATCCTGCCGGACGCCAACGCCCGCCAGGTGCCCGGCATCGACATGCCGCGTGGGGCGGCCGGCAGCCCGGACGAGGTCGTCACCCAGGTGGTCACCATCCGCAACGTCGGCGCGGCGCAGCTGGTGCCGATTCTGCGGCCGCTCATCCCGCAGTACGGCCACCTGGCGGCCCACCAGGCCTCCAACATGTTGATCATTTCCGACCGCGCGGCCAACGTGAACCGCCTCATCCGGATCATCCAGCGCATCGACATGGGCGCGGACGCCGACATCGAGGTCATCCCCCTGCAGCACGCCTCCTCCAGCGACGTGGTGCGCGTGGTGACGGCGCTGCAACAGGCTGCCGCCGGTGGCGAAACCGGCAAGCCGCTCGGCCTGGTGGCCGACGATCGCACCAACAGCGTGCTGATCAGCGGCGACCAGACGGCGCGGCTGCGGCTGCGGGCGCTGATCTCGCACCTCGACACGCCGCTCGAGGACGGCGGCAACACCCAGGTCATCTACCTGCGCTACGCCGACGCGGAGGACCTGGCGACACGGCTGCGCGAACAGGTCCAGGCCGCCACGACGAGCGGGGGCGGTGGCGGCCAGCCCGGGCAGGCGAGCTCACCCGCTGCCCGCCAGGAGGGCGTGGTGATCTGGGCCGATCCCGGCACCAATGCGCTGGTCATCACCGCGCCGGCGGAAGTCATGCGCAGCCTGCGCATGGTGATCGACAAGCTCGACATCCGCCGCGCCCAGGTGCTGGTCGAAGCGATCGTGGCCGAGGTCGCCTACAACCGCGCCGCCGAGCTCGGCGTCACCTGGGCGGTGGACGGCAGCCAGGACAACAACATCATCGGCCTGACCAAGCTCGGCTCCGGCGGCAACATCTCCGATCTCGCCGGCGCGGCGCTGGCGGGGGAATCCGCCATCGGCCAGGCCCTCGGCGCGCTGCCGCAGGGCATACTGCTCGGCGCCGGGCGGCTCAACAGCACCTCCGGGACCAACTGGGGCGTGGTGTTGCGGGCACTGTTGAGCGACTCCGACACCAACGTCCTGTCCACACCCTCGATCGTCACCATGGACAACGAGGAAGCGGAGATCAAGGTCGGCCAGGAAGTGCCGTTCCTGACCGGGCAGTTCACCAACACGGGCGCCGCACAGGGCGTCGTGAATCCCTTCCAGACGATCGACCGCAAGGACGTCGGCCTGACCCTGAAAGTCACGCCGCAGATCAACGAGGGCAACGCCGTGGTGATGACCGTCGCGCTGGAGAGCTCGAACCTGAGCCGTGCGGGCACCGGCGGCGCCGTGGACCTGATCACCAACCAGCGCAGCATCACGCAGAAAGT
>DAOMOU010000084.1:0-8316 GCA_035444525.1 Gammaproteobacteria bacterium
GGATGACGATGCCGCCGGGTGACGTGCGCTCTTCCTCCAGACGCTTGATGACGACGCGGTCATGAAGCGGACGAATCTTCATTGTTGCTTTCTCCTTGAAAGTCATTGGGTTGCGCTGAGCAACCCGGACCAGACCATTGGGACGAACTTGTTAGCACTCGCCCCGAGTGAGTGCTAATGATAGGGACGGATTCGCCGGAGTCAAGGGCGGCGGAAGCGCGTGGCGCGTTCTTGCCGCTGCCGCTATCCTTGACGCCCCCGATCGCCGCTCGAAGGGACGCAAGTGCCGGACAATGAATGCCTCGTCGTGCTTTGCACCTGCCCGGACGGCGCGCCGGCGGCCAGCCTGGCAGAGTCCCTGGTCGACGAGCGTCTGGCGGCCTGCGTGAACCGCCTGCCCGGGGTGGCATCCTGCTTTCGATGGGAGGGCCGGGTGCAACACGAGACCGAGACGCTGCTGCTGATCAAGACCACGCGCGCGCGCCTCGCGGCGCTCACCACACGGATCCGGGAACTGCATCCCTACGAACTTCCGGAAGTGATCGCGGTCCCTGTCATGGGCGGCCTGGAACAGTATCTCGACTGGGTTCGCGCCGGCGTGACCGGCCTATCCACTCCCTGAAGGGCGGGCGACCATGATCCGAATCTTCCTGCTGACTCTTGCGGCGCTGCTGCCGCAGCTGGCGACCGCCGAGCCGCAGCTGCTGCGCGCCGAGCAGGCCTTCCGCTATACGGCCGAGCTGCAAGACGGCGAACTGGCGCTGCGCTGGCAGGTCGCGGACGGCTATTACCTTTATCAGCAGCGGTTCGGCTTCCGCAGCCTGGACTCCGCAGTGACGCTCGGCACGCCCGAGATGCCCGCCGGGATCCCCTACGAGGACGAGTTCTTCGGCGCCAGCATCATCCATCGCGGCAGTTTCGAGATCCGCGTACCCGTCGACGGCGTCCCGGCCGGCCGCACGCTGCCCATCGAAATCAAGTCGCAGGGCTGCGCGGACATAGGCGTCTGCCTGCCGCCGCAGACCTGGCAGGCCGACGTGCCGCTGCTGGCAGCCGCCGTGGCGAGCGCCACGCCGGGGCCACAGCAGGCAGAGCCCGCCGCGCGCCGCTCGCTGCTGTCCTTCCTGGGGGGCGACCGGGGCGCGGCACAGCAGGAATTTCTCCACCCCGACCAGGCATTCAAGACGCGCGCCACGCGCCGCGACGGGGGCGTCGCGCTGGTGTGGGACATCGCACCCGGCTACTACCTGTACCGCGAGCAGTTTGCCGTCTCGGCAGAGGGCGCGCCCCTGCCGGCGGAATTCCCGCGCGGCCGGATCATCTCGGACGAGTTCTTCGGCGACGTCGAGGTGCTCTACGACTCCGCCGAGACCTGGGTGCAGCCGCCGACCGGCGCCCAGACCCTGCAGGTGCGTCACCAGGGCTGCGCCGAGGGCGGGATCTGTTATCCGCCGACCACCTGGACGGTGACGCTGGCCTCACTCGAGGCCGCGCCTGCCGGGCCGGCACGGACCGCGCCCGCCCCCGCCGGCGGCGCGCCGACGCAGGCCCCGGTTTCCGAGTCCGATCGCCTCGCCGCCCTGATCACCGGCGGCGCCCTGCCGGCCGTGCTGGCGGTGTTCTTCGGCATCGGGCTGCTGCTGGCGTTCACGCCCTGCGTGCTGCCGATGGTGCCGATCCTCTCCGGCCTGATCGTCGGCCAGGGCCCGCAGGTCACCACGCGGCGAGCCTTCACGCTGTCGGCCGTGTTCGTGCTGGCCATGGCCCTGACCTACACCATCGCCGGCGTGGTGGTGGCGATGCTCGGTCACAACCTGCAGGCGACCTTCCAGCATCCCGCCGTGCTGATCGGCTTCTCGATCGTGTTCGTGGCGCTGGCGCTGGCGATGTTCGGCTTCTACGAACTGCAGCTGCCCAGCGGCCTGCAGACCAGGATGACCGCGCTGTCCAACCGCCAGCAGTCCGGCACCTGGCTGGGCGCGGGCGCCATGGGCGTGTTTTCGGCGTTGATCGTGGGGCCCTGCGTGGCGGCGCCGCTGGCCGCGGCACTGATCGTCATCGGCACTGCCGGCGACCCGGTGCGCGGCGGCGCGGCCCTGTTCGCCCTGTCGCTGGGCATGGGCGCACCGCTGCTGGCGTTCGGCGCCTCGGCCGGCAAGCTGTTGCCCAGGGCCGGGGCCTGGATGGCGACCATCAAGAACCTGTTCGGCCTGCTGCTGCTCGGCGTGGCGGTCTGGATGCTGGAGCGCATCGTGCCGCCGGCCGGGGCGCTGGCGCTGTGGGCGGGCCTGTTCTTCCTCGCGGCGGTGTTCCTCGGCGCCCTCGAGCCGCTGGCCGGGAACGCCGGGCCGGGCCGGCGCATTGCCAAGGGGCTGGGCCTGATGGGCCTGCTGTACGGCGCCGTGCTGCTGGTGGGGGCGGCCGCCGGCGGCAACAGCATCTGGCAGCCGCTGGCGGGCCTGCGCGCCCCGGCCGGCGGCGCGGCGGCGACGGCCGGGGTCGAGTTCCGCCCCGTCAAGTCCGCTGCGGACCTCGAGCGCGAGCTGCGCCAGGCGAGTGCGGCCGGCCGCACCGTGCTGCTGGATTTCTATGCCGACTGGTGCGTCGACTGCAAGCGCATGGAGCGCTATACCTTCCCCGAACCCGCCGTGCGGGCCGCACTGGACGGCAAGGTGCTGCTGAAGGCCGACGTCACCGCCAATGACGCGGAAGACCGCGAACTCATGAACCGCTTCGGGATCTTCGGCCCGCCGGCCACGCTGTTCTTCGACGCCGGCGGCGAGGAGCTGCGCGCTTACCGGCTGCTGGGTTTCGTGCCGGCCGAGCGCTTCGCCGAGCATGTGCGTGAGGCCCGCGCCCGGGCGGGGGGCGCGCCGTGAAGCAGACCCTGCCGCTGCTCCTGCTGGCTTTGGCCGCCGGCTGCGCCGGCTTCTTTCTCTACCTCGGCCTGGCGGGCAAGGACCGGCCCGTCGAGCAGGTCCTGCCGCCCCTGCCGGCTGCACCGCAAGCCGCGGCCATGGTGCCCGACTTCGCCCTGCCGGATGTCGCCGGGGCGCAGCGCTCGAGCGAGGAGTGGTCGGATACCATCCGCGTGGTGAATTTCTGGGCCACCTGGTGCCCGCCCTGCGTGCGCGAAATCCCGCTGCTGGTGGACATCCAGGCGGAATACGCCGAGCGCGGCGTGCAGGTGATCGGCATCGCCATCGACGAGACGGACGCGGTGGCGGACTTCGCCAACGGCTTCGCCTTCAACTACCCTGTGCTGGTCGGCCAGGAAGATGCCATGGAGCTCGGCCATCGCTTCGTCAACGGCTTCATCGGGCTGCCCTTTACGGTGTTTGCCGGGCGTGACGGCCGGATCCACCGGGTCCACACCGGCGAGATTCATCGCGAGCAGATCGAGGCCATCCTCGCGGAGCTGCTCTGAGGCGGACGGGCCGTTTCTCCTCATTGGTGCAAACTTGTCGCGAAAAGTTATAGACTTTCCGCGATCTGGCCAGCATCTTCCGAATTCACCAGAGAGGACCCGTTCGCCGTGAGCCGCCTTCTGCTGATGAACGGACCCAATCTCAACCTGCTGGGCGACCGCGAACCGGACCTCTACGGCACGGTCACGCTGGCGTCCATCGAGGCCCGCTGCGCCCGCCTGGCTGCTGAGCTCGGTCACGAACTGGAGCATTTCCAGTCCAATGCCGAGCACGAACTGATCCACCGCGTGCAGGCCGCGCCGGCCGCCGGCGTCGGCGCGATCGTCATCAACCCGGCGGCCTTCACCCACACCAGCGTCGCCCTGCGGGACGCGCTCACCGCGGTCGGCATTCCGTTCATCGAGGTGCACCTGTCCAACGTGCACGGACGCGAAGCCTTCCGGCGGCGCTCCTACTTTTCGGCCGTCGCGGCGGGCGTCATCTCGGGCCTCGGACCGCTGGGCTATGAACTCGCCATACGTGCGGCGGACTCGCTGCTGCGCGGCAACGACAGGAACTGAACATGGACATCCGCAAGGTCAAGAAGCTGATTGAACTGCTGGAAGAATCCGGCATCGCGGAGATCGAGATTCACGAAGGCGAGGAATCGGTGCGCATCAGCCGCCATCCGACCGGCGCGGGCTGGGCCGCGGCACCTCACTTCGTGACCACCGCGCCGGCTGGCGGCGCCCCCGCTCCCGGCGCAACGCAGGGCGATGCGCTCCCGGTCGCCCAGCCTCCGGCGGGCCATACCGTCAAGGCCCCGATGGTCGGGACCTTTTACGGCGCACCCGCACCGGGCGCCAAGCCCTTCGTGCAAATCGGCAGCAAGGTGGAGGTCGGCGACACGCTGTGCATCATCGAAGCGATGAAGATGATGAACCAGATCGAAAGCGATGCGGCGGGCACCGTGGTCGCCATACTTGCGGAGAACGGCGAGCCGGTCGAGTTCGACCAACCGCTGTTCATAATCGAGTAAGTCGTCGTGCTCGAAAAGGTCGTCATCGCGAACCGCGGCGAGATCGCGCTGCGCATCCTCCGGGCCTGCCGCGAACTGGGCATCAAGACCGTGGCGGTCCATTCCACCGCCGACAGCAACCAGAAACACGTGCTGCTGGCCGACGAGTCGGTGTGCATCGGGCCGCCGCCGTCGGCGCAGAGCTACCTCAACATGCCGGCAATCATCAGCGCCGCCGAGGTCACCGACGCCATTGCGATCCACCCGGGCTACGGCTTTCTTTCCGAAAACGCCGACTTTGCCGAGCGGGTGGAGAAGAGCGGCTTCGTGTTCATCGGACCGCGCCCGGAAACCATCCGTCTCATGGGCGACAAGGTCTCGGCCATCCGCGCGATGAAGGCGTCCGGCATACCGTGCGTGCCCGGCTCCGACGGCCCGCTCGGCGACGACCCCGAGGCCAACCTCAAGATGGCCCGCAGCATCGGCTATCCGGTGCTGATCAAGGCGGCCGGCGGCGGCGGCGGGCGCGGCATGCGCGTGGTGCACTCGGATGCAACGTTGCTCAACGCGATCACCCTGACCCGGGGCGAGGCGCTGGCCGCGTTCGGCAACGAGACGGTCTACCTGGAGAAGTACCTGGAGCGCCCCCGTCACGTGGAGTTCCAGGTGCTCGCGGACGGCAAGGGCAATGCGGTGCATCTCGGGGAGCGCGATTGCTCCATGCAGCGGCGCCACCAGAAAGTCATCGAGGAGGCTCCGGCGCCGGGCATCACGCCGGAGCAGCGCGACGCCATCGGCCGGCGCTGCGCCGAGGCCTGCATCGAGATCGGCTATCGCGGCGCGGGTACCTTCGAGTTCCTGTACCAGGACGGCGAGTTCTTCTTCATCGAGATGAACACACGCGTCCAGGTCGAGCACCCCGTCACCGAGATGATCACCGGCATCGACATCGTCCAGGAGCAGCTGCACATCGCTGCGGGCCACCCGCTGCGCATGCGCCAGGAGGACATCGAGATCCGCGGCCATGCCATCGAGTGCCGTATCAATGCCGAGGACCCGAAGACCTTCATGCCCAGCCCCGGGCCGGTGCGCCAATGGCATGCGCCGGGCGGGCCCGGCATCCGGGTGGACAGCCACGTCTATTCCGGCTACCAGGTGCCGCCCTTTTACGACAGCATGATCGGCAAGCTGATTGCGCACGGGCCGAATCGCCAGTCCGCCATCGCCCGCATGCAGACCGCGCTGACCGAGATCGTGGTCGAGGGCATCCGCACCAACATTCCACTGCACCAGGAAATTTTCAGCCACAGTGCGTTCAAGTCGGGCGGTACCGATATCCATTACCTCGAGAAGAGGCTGGGGCTCTGAGGTGCGCGCGCGGCTGCCGGCCGCGCCGCTGCGCGGGGAGCCCGCCGGGCCGTGCCGGTAGACTGGCTTGAACTGAGCGCCACGGTGGACCGCGCGCTGGCCGACCGCGCCGAGGAAGGCCTGTTCGCGGCCGGCGCGCTGTCGGTCACCTTCCAGGACGCGGCCGACGCGCCGGTGCTCGAGCCTGCGCCGGGCGAGACGCCCTTGTGGCCGACGCTGAACGTGACCGGCCTGTTCGGGGGCGATGCCGATCCGCTGGCAATCCTGGCCGCGGTGCATGCCAGCGTACCCGGCGCCGAGTGGCGCGTCGCGACGCTGGCGAACCGTGCCTGGGAGCGTGAATGGTTGCGCGATTTCAGGCCGCTGCGCTTCGGCCGCCGCCTGGCGGTAGTACCCGGCGGGATGGCGCCGCCGGAAGGCACGATCGCGGTGCGCCTCGACCCGGGCCTGGCCTTCGGCACCGGCACCCATCCGACCACTGCACTGTGCCTGGAGTGGCTGGACGGACTGGCTGCGCCCGCGCCGGGCGAACGCTCGCCGCTGCGCGATGCGCTGGTGGTGGATTACGGTTGCGGCTCGGGCATCCTCGCCATCGCGGCGTTGCGGCTGGGTGCGGCCGCGGCCATCGCCGTCGACCTGGATGCCCAGGCGCTGCTCGCCACCGGCACGAACGCCGCCGCGAACGGCGTGGCCGACCGGCTGCAGACCGGTATGCCGGCGGAGCTTTCGGCCATGCTCGACGGCCGGAAAGCGGATATCCTCGTCGCCAACATTCTGGCCGGACCGCTGCAGGCCTTGCTGCCGCGATTCGCGGCGACGCTCAGGGCAGGCGGATTGCTTGCCCTGTCGGGTATTCTTGTCGGCCAGGAACAGGCCCTCTTGGCCGCAGCGGAACCGCTGTTCGGCATGGATCCGCCGGCGATGCGCGAAGACTGGGTGAGGCTCTCGGGTCGAAGGAACGCGAAAGGCTGATGTTTACTCGTTGCTCCAATTGCAGGACCGTATTTCACATTACCGCGGCGGAGTTGCGGGCGGCCGACGGAACCGTGGTCTGCGGCGCCTGCGGCGCGACCTTCGATGCGCTCGACTCGCTCAGCGAGGCGCGCCCGGAGGAACCGCCCCACATCCACCCCGAGCCCGAGAAGGCTGCCGCACCGCCGCCGGTCAGCGAGAGCGCCGCGGAACTCGACGAGCGGGCGCGAGACGAAGACGAGTTCCTTCAGGAACTCGAGTCGTTGATCGGCGGAGAGGCATTCCTGGAGGAGCCCTCGCCGGGCGAAGAGCCGACCGGCACGGGGTTCCCGCAGATGGAGTTCTCGCGCGCGCCGTTGCGCGACGAAGACCTGGCCACGGACTTGAGCACCGCGGATGAGGCGCGCGGGGAGTTCGCGGCCGAGGACGAATTCCTGGTGGAGGAATTCGAGGCCGAGGACACGCCGGAGGAATCCCGCTTCGATCAGGCGCTGCTCGCCGATGAGCCGGACGAGCCCGGTGACGACGCGCCGGCGCCCGGCGAACCCCCGCTGCGGGACCTCGACGAAGACGACGACCTGGACGATCCCTTCCTGGATCCGGACTCGGTGTTTCGTATCGACGAAGAACCGGAAGACGGCGAAGGCGCAGGAGTTTTTGCCTGGCGGGACGCCGATCGCGCGTCGCGCGACACAAGCGCAGAGGGTGCAGGCCAGCCGCCTGCCGAGGCCGCATCACCGGGTTCGGCGGACGCGGAAGCGCCCGTCCGGGACGCGCCGGAGCATGCAGCGGCCGCACCGGGGCCGGCGTCCGACGCTGCCGGCGAGGCGGCCGTGGAGCCGCTCCCGGAGTTCGCCCGCCAACCCCGCCCCGGCAGGCGCTGGCTGCGCGTCGTGACGGCCCTGCTGGCCGTGCTCCTGTTGACCGGCACCTGGGCCCACAGCCAGCGCGGCAAGTTGCTGCGCCACCCGGCCGGCGAGGCCGTACTGGGACCGGTCTACCGGGCCCTTGGCATGGAGTCCGCGCCGGACTGGAATCCGGCCGAGTATCGCGCGGTGCAGTGGCAGGCCGTCGCGGACGCCGACCGGCCCGACGATCTCGCGGTGGCGGTCGATTTCATGAACATGGCGTCTTATGCCCAGCCCTATCCCATCATCCGCATCGTGCTGGAAGACCGCTTCGGCCGCCGCGTGGGGGTTCACGACGTGCCGCCCTCCGAGTACCTGCGCGATCATTCCCGCGGCAGCCGGATGGCGGGCGGAGGACGCTTGCAGACGACCGTCGTGGTGCGCGACCCCGGCGGTCGGGCGGATGGTTTCCGCGTCGACTTCTGCCTCGAGTTGCAGGGACGCGGCCTGGTGTGCGGCCCGGAACCTTTCCGTTAGGCCCTGCAGGTCTCCCGACACGAGCGGAGCCCCCGGGGAACTGATGAAAATCGGCAGTTATTCATTTATTGCACCGGTCGTAGCGCTGGCCCCGATGGCCGGCGTCACCGACCGTCCCTTCCGTGCGCTCTGCCGCCGCCTGGGCGCGAGCTTCGCCGCCACGGAA
>DAOMOU010000085.1:0-8256 GCA_035444525.1 Gammaproteobacteria bacterium
CGCTCGCGCACAGGACGTGCGCGAGCGAGCCTACAGGGACGTATTCACGGCGTCCCCGCAACGACTCTTCCGCGCTCGCCGGCACAGCCAACTGCATGAGCCGCGACTAGATCACGCCCCGCCGCATCTGGTCCCGCTCGATGGACTCGAACAGCGCCTGGAAGTTGCCCTCGCCGAAGCCCTCGTTGCCCTTGCGCTGGATGATCTCGAAAAAGATCGGCCCGACGCAGGTCTGCGTGAAGATCTGCAACAGCAGCTGCTGCTTCGTTTCCTTGTCGGCGTCGATCAGGATGCGGTTCTCGCACATCCGCGCCAGGTCCTCCTTGTGCCCGGGCACACGGCCGTCGACCATCTCGTAGTAGGTGTCCGGCACGTCGAGGAACTCGATGCCGTCGGCGCGCAGCGCTTCGACCGTCGCATAGATGTCGTCGGTGAACAGCGCGATGTGCTGGATGCCCTCACCGTGGTACTCCTCCAGGTACTCGGCGATCTGCGACTTGTCGTCGGTCGCCTCGTTGATGGGGATCCGCACCATGCCGTCCGGCGCGGTCATGGCGCGCGACACCAGCCCGGTCTGGGCGCCCTTGATGTCGAAGTAGCGGATCTCGCGGAAGTTGAAGATGCGCTCGTAGAAACCCGCCCACTTGTCCATGTTGCCCTGGTAGACGTTGTGGGTCAGGTGATCGATGAAAGTCAGGCCGAAACCCGCCGGGTGGCGGTCCGCGCCGTCGAAGTACTCGAATTCGGCATCGTAGATGGAGCCGCGCTTGCCGTAGCGATCCACCAGGTAAAGCGCGCTGCCGCCAATGCCCTCGATCACCGGACTGCGGGCGGCCAGGGTGCCGGGCTTGTTGCTCAACGCAGCGGCGCCGCGGTCGATCGCCCAGGCCCGCGCGCGCGCGGCATCGGCCACGCGGATCGCGAAGCCGCAGGCGCTCGGACCGTGTTCGCGCGCGAAGTCGGCCGCGAAGCTGTCCGGCTCTTCATTGACCAGGAAATTGATGTCGCCCTGACGATACAGCGTGACCTTGCGCTCACGGTGCCTGCCGATGGCGGTGAAACCCATATGCCGGAACAGGCTGTGCAGCAAGGCCGCGTCCGGCGCGGCGAATTCGACGAACTCGAAACCGTCAATGCCCAGGGGGTTGTCCTGAACTTCGCTCATGGCAATCTCCGGCGGAATGCATGTACAGGAAGAGTTGATTAGTTACAAGTGAAACCATTATAGTCCTGTGGGTGTCAGGCCAACAAGCTGCGATGCACCATGAACGACGACGTGCTGGTCCTGGAAGAATTCCTGCCCTATCGCCTGTCGGTGTTGTCCAATCGGCTGAGCGCCGCGATCGCGGAGGCCTACTCCAGGCGCTTCGGGCTGTCCATTCCGGAATGGCGCGTGATGGCCGTGCTGGCGCTGGAGCCCGGCCTGTCCGCGGCCGAAGTCGCCGACCGCACGGCCATGGACAAGGTCGCGGTCAGCCGCGCCGTCGGCCGGCTGATCTCGACCGGCCGCGCACGGCGCGAAGTCTCGGCCGGCGACCGCCGCCGCAGCATGCTGGAGCTCACCGCCGACGGCAGACGAATCTATCGCCGCATCGCGCCGGCGCTGCAACGCTACGAGGCCGAGTTGCTGGCAGTCCTGGACCCGCCCGACCGCCGGCAGCTCGAGGCATTGCTGGGGCGCCTCGAGTCGCGCGCCGCCGCGCTGCAGCCACCGCGCATCGAATGAGCGCGGCGCTACTCGATGGCGGTGCGCACGTCGATCAGTTCCGGGAACAGCCGGATGTCGATGGCCGCGCGCAGGAACTTGACGCCGGACGACCCGCCCGTGCCGCGCTTGTGGCCGATGATGCGCTCGACCGTCTTGAGATGCCGGAAGCGCCACAGCTGGAAATTGACCTCCATGTCGACCAGCTTCTCGCACATGTCGTAGGCGTCCCAGTGCTGCCGGGTGTCCTCGTAGATGGTCTTGAATATCGCCACCACGCCGGGGTGGGAGTCGACGGGCTCCGACCAGTCGCGCTCGACCCGCTCGGCCGGCACGGGCAGGCCACGGCGCGCCAGCAGGCGCAGGAACTCGTCGTAGATCGAGGGCGCCTCCAGCGCCGCGCGCAAGCGCGCCGATGCAGCGGCGTCGTGCTCGAACACCGCGAGATAGCCGGCGTCCTTGTTGCCGAGCAGGAACTCGAGCAGGCGGAACTGCACCGACTGGAAGCCCGAGGCCTGGCCGAACACGTGCCGGAAGCGCGCGTACTCGGCGGGCGTGAGAGTCTCCAGCACGCCCCACTGGTGGAACATCTGCTGCTGTACCTGCTTGACCCGGGCCAGAACCTTGAAGCAGGGCTCCAGCGCGTCCGCGCGGATCGACGCAATGGCCGCTTCCAGTTCGTGGATGATCAATTTCATCCACAACTCGGTCACCTGGTGCTGCACGATGAACAGCATCTCGTCGTGGTGCGGCGGATCGGACAACGGCTGCTGCGCGGACAGGATGCGGTCCAGCCCGAGGTACCCGGCGTAACTCAGCCGGTCCCGCAGGTCGCGGTGGATTCCGGCCTCCATTTCCCTTCTCTGCATCGACGTCTCCTGCTGCGGCGTCGCAACATCCGCGGGCACCCCGCGGCAGGTCGGCGACCGTCGCCGAAGTGTATAATGCCGCGCTATTTGCGGACCGCTCTTCCGGCCCGCGACCAGAGTATCAGGAGGAACGCCTGGTGAAGACGATTGCCGAGTTCCGGATCCCGTACCGGCAGGTACTCGATCCTGAAGGCCGGGTCGTGGCCGAGCTGCCCGATTTCGCCAGGGATCCGGATGAATTGCTGCGACTGTACCGGCTCATGACGCTGACGCGGACCTTCGACACGAAGGCCGTCAACCTGCAGCGTACCGGCAAGCTGGGCACCTACGCCTCCTGCCTCGGTCACGAGGCCGCGCATGTCGGGATCGGTGCGGCCATGCGCCCCGAGGACTGCCTCGCGCCGATGTACCGCGAGTACGGCGCGCAGTTCTGGCGCGGCGTGCGCATGGAAGAGGTGCTGCTCTACTGGGGCGGCGACGAGCGCGGCAACGACTTCGCCGGGCCGAAACACGATTTCCCCTGGTGCGTCCCGATCGCCACCCAGTGCCTGCATGCCGCCGGGGCGGCGCTGGCGTTCAAGCTCCGCGAGGAGCCGCGTTGCGCCGTCAGCGTGATCGGCGATGGCGGCACCTCGCAGGGCGACTTTTACGAAGCTCTCAACCTGGCTGCGGTCCGGGACCTGCCCGTCGTGTTCGTCGTGGTCAATAACAAGTGGGCCATCAGCGTGCCCCTCGCCTTGCAGACGGCGTCCAAGACGCTGGCGCAGAAAGCGATCGCCGCGGGCATGCCCGGTATCCAGGTCGACGGCAACGACGTCATCGCGGTGCGCCAGACCATGGAAGAGGCGCTGGAGCGCGCCAGGGCCGGCCACGGCCCGATGCTGGTCGAGGCCGTGACCTACCGCTTGTCCGACCACACCACGGCGGACGACGCCAGCCGCTATCGCGAGAAGGGCGAGGTCGAGGCCGCCTGGAAGACGGAGCCGATGATCCGCATCCGTCGCTACCTGATCGAGACGGGCGCGTGGAGCGAGCAGCAGGAGGAAGAGCTCAAGGCCGAGTGCGCGCAGCAGGTCGACGCGGCCGTGGCGGCGTACCTGGACACGCCCGTGCAACCGGTCGAGGCCATGTTCGATTCCATGTTCGCGGAGCTGCCGGAGGCCATGGCGGAGCAGCGCGAAACGGCGCGACGCTTCGTCAACTCGGGAGGCCACCACTGATGGCGCGCATCACGCTCATCGAGGCCGTGACCATGGCGCTGGCCTGGGAGATGGAGCACGACGACAGCGTCGTGGTGCTGGGCGAGGACGTCGGGGTCAACGGCGGCGTATTCCGCGCCACTGCCGGCCTGCAGCAGCGCTTCGGGCCGGACCGGGTGATGGACACGCCGCTGGCGGAGTCGATGATTGCCGGCATGTCCATCGGCATGGCCGCCCAGGGCATGAAGCCGGTCGCCGAGATCCAGTTCATGGGCTTCATCTATCCCACCGTCGACATGATGATCAACCATGCGGGCCGGCTGCGGAATCGTACGCGCGGGCGGCTGCACGTGCCGATGGTGCTGCGCGCGCCCTTCGGCGGCGGCATCCACGCCCCGGAGCACCATTCCGAAAGCACCGAGGCGCTGTTCGCCCACATGCCCGGCATCCGGGTGGTGATCCCCTCCTCGCCGCGGCGCGCCTACGGCCTGCTGCTGGCGGCCATCCGCGATCCCGACCCGGTGGTGTTTCTCGAGCCCAAGCGTATCTACCGGCTGCAGAAGCAGGAGGTGGAGGACAACGGCCAGGCATTGCCGCTGGACACCTGCTATATCCTGCGCGAAGGCGACGACGTCACCATCGTCACCTGGGGCGCGATGACCTTCGAGACGCTCAAGGCGGCCGAGGAACTCGACAAGGAGGGCATCAGCGCGGAGGTCATCGACCTGGCCACGATCAGCCCGCTGGACATTGACACCATCCTGGAGTCGGTCGAGAAAACCGGCCGCCTGGTGATCGTGCACGAGGCGGCGCGCACCTGCGGCGTCGGCGCCGAAGTCGCCGCCGGGGTCGCGGAGAAGGGCATCTGGGACCTGAAGGCACCGATCGTGCGCGTGACCGGCTACGACACGGTGATGCCGCTGTTCCGGCTCGAGTACGAGTACCTGCCCAGCGTCGCGCGCATCATCGACGGCGTGAAGAAGACCTTCGAGGACTAGGGAGGCCGTTCATGACCGTGAAGACATTCAATCTCCCGGACCTCGGCGAGGGACTGCCGGAAGCGGAAATCGTCAGCTGGCTGGTCGCCGAGGGCGACATGGTCAAGGTGGACCAGCCGATGCTGTCGGTGGAGACCGCCAAGGCAGTGGTCGAGGTGCCGGCGCCCTACAGCGGCCGCATCGCGAAGATCCACGCCCCGGACGGCACCATCCTGCCGACCCATTCCCCGCTGGTGGATATCGACACCAGCGGCGCGGCCGCGGCGAAGCCCGCGGCGCCGAAGTCCGAGCCGAAGGCTGCAACTGCGGCCGCGGGCAAGGATCGCGAGGACACCGGCACGGTGGTGGGCAAGATGATGACCAGCGACGAGGTGCTGGAGGACGCCGACATCACCGGACGCGGCCGGAGACGCGGTGCGGGGCGCGTCAAGGCCGCCCCGGCGGTGCGCGCGCTCGCCAGGCAGCTGGGAGTCGACCTCGAACGGTGCCGCCCCACCGGCCGGCATGACCGCATCATCGCCGACGACGTCCGTGCCGCGGCAGGCGGCGCAGCGCCCGCGGCCGCCCGCCAGGCGCCGAAGCTCAAGCTGCCGCCGGGCAAGCCGGAGCAGCTGCGGGGTCCGCGGCGCGCCATGGCGCAGAGCATGAGCGCCGCACGCGATCACGTCTCGCAATGCACGATCTTCGACGACGCCGACATCCACTACTGGACGCGCGGACAGGACATCACCGCGCGGCTGCTGCGCGCCATCGCGGCCGGCTGCCGCGCCGAGCCGGCGCTGAACGGCTTCTTCGACGGCGGCGCCATGAGCCGGCAGCTCGAGACGCGGGTCGACGTCGCGATCGCCGTGGACACGCCCGAGGGGCTGATCGTGCCGGTGATTCGCGACGTCGGACAGAAGTCCCCGCAGGAGCTGCGTGCCGATCTGAACGCCATCAAGCAAGCGACTCGCGAGCGCAGCGTGAAGCCGGAGGACATGCGGGACTTCACCTTCACGCTCTCCAATTTCGGCATGATGGCCGGGCGCTACGCCACGCCGGTCGTGGTGCCGCCGACCATCGCCATTCTCGGCGCCGGCGGGCTGCGCCACGACGTTGTGCCGGTGATGGGCGGCATCGAGACGCACCGCAGGATTCCGCTGTCGCTGACCTTCGACCATCGCTGTGCGACCGGCGGCGAGGCGTGCCGCTTCCTGGCTGCCGTGATCGAGGACCTGCAAAGGCATGACTGACGGACTCCGGCATGCATCGACGCACCGCTGACGCCCGCTCCCGCTTCCTGGAACAGGTGGCCGCGGCCGCCACGGCCGGCGCCAGCGACGACCTCGGGCTGGACGTCGCCGCATACATCCACCAGTACTATCGCAACACCTCCCTGGACGACCTGAAGGACCGGGAGGTGGAAAACCTGGCGGGCGCCGCGCTCTCCCACCTGCGGCTCGGACTGCGCCGCGAGCCGGACACGCCGCGAATCCTGGTGTTCAATCCCTCGCGGCGCACCGACGGCTGGAGCTCGGATCACACCATCGTGCAGGTCGTCAACGACGACATGCCGTTCCTGGTCGACTCGACGAGCATGGTGCTCAACCGGCACGGCAGCTACATCCACCTGACCGTCCACCCGGTCCTGCACACGCGGCGCGACGAGCGCGGCCGGCTCGTGGAGGTGCCCACCCCGGAGCATGCCGGCCCCGACGCACGGCTCGAATCCTTCATGCATCTCGAGATCGACCGCGAGACCGCCCCCGACGTGCTGCAATCCGTGGCCCGTGAGCTCGAGCGCGTGCTCGGCGACGTTCGGGCGGCGTGCCAGGACTGGGGGGCGATGCGCGGGCGGGCTCGCGAGATCTGTGCCGAGCTGGAGACGAGCCCGCCGCCGCTGGATGCGGACATCGTCAAGGAAAGCCGCGAGCTGCTGGAGTGGATGGCGGACGATCACTTCACTTTCCTCGGTTACCGCGAGTACGAGCTGGTCCGCGGCGACGAGGCCGACCAGCTGCGCGCCCTGCCGGACACCGCGCTCGGCATCCTGCGCAGGCCGCCGCCGCCGGAGGTGGTCGGTGGAACGTCATTGGCGGGTCGCGAAATCCGCCGCCAGGCGCGCTCCCGCGATCTCCTGATCATCACCAAGGCCAACTCTCGCGCTACCGTCCATCGCAACAGCTATCTTGATTACGTCGGCGTCAAGCGCTTTGACGCCGAGGGTCGCGTGGTAGGTGAGCGCCGCTTCCTCGGGCTCTGGACTTCCGCGGCCTACAGCCGCAGCCCGCGCGAGATCCCGTTGCTGCGCGACAAGCTGCGACGCGTCATCGCCAGCTCCGGGCTGCGCCCCGACAGCCACGGCGGCAAGGCGCTGGTGCACATCCTCGACACCTACCCGCGCGACGAGCTGTTCCAGAGCAGCCTGGCCGAGTTGCTGCGCATCAGCACCGGCATCTACTCTCTTCAGGAGCGGCAGCGCACCAAGCTGTTCGTCCGCCGCGACGCCTTCCGGCGATTTTTTTCCTGCCTGGTCTTCGTGCCCCGCGACCGCTACAACACCCAGGTCCGCGAGCGCATCCAGGAGATACTGCTGGACGCGTTTCGCGGCGTAAGCATCGAGTCGTCGGTCGAGATGTCCGAATCCAGCCTGGCGCGCGTGCACTTCATCGTGCGCACGCCGCAGGGCACGGTGCCGCGCATCAAGGTGGCGGCGGTGGAGCGGCGCATCGCCGACGGCGTGCGGACCTGGGCGGACCACCTGCGCGACGAGCTCGTCGAGCGCTTCGGCGAGGAAGACGGGCTGGCGTTGCTGCGGGAGTACGGCAAAGTCTTCCCGGCCGCTTACCTTGAGGACGTCACGCCGCGGGAAGCCACTTTCGACATCGAGCGCCTCGAGGCCATCAAGGCCGCGCCCCGCCGGCTGCGCATGAGCCTGTATCGTCCCGTGGACTTCGGCGAGGATCGGGTGCGCTTCAAGCTGTTCCATGGCGGCAGCCCGATGCCGCTGTCGGAAATCCTGCCCATACTCGAGAACATGGGTTTGCGCGTCATCAGCGAGCGGCCCTACCACCTGCGCGCCGGCGACGGCATCGATCGCGACGTCTGGATCCAGGATTTCGAGATGAGCGTGGCCGACGGCCAGGCCATCAAGCCGGGCAAGGTCAAGGACCTTTTCCAGGACGCCTTTGAAAACATCTGGATCGGCCGGGTGGAGAACGACGGCTTCAACCGCCTGATCCTGAAGGCGCGGCTCGACTGGCGCCAGGCGGCGCTGTTGCGGGCGCTGTGCCGCTACCTGCTGCAGACCGGCCTGCCGTTTTCCCAGGCCTACATGGAACAGGTGCTGGCCGAGCACGCGCTGATCGCCCAGATGCTGGTCGAATTGTTCGAGGGCCGCTTTGATCCCGACCTGCCGGAGAAGCGGCGGGAACGCACCGTGCTGACGCTAAACCAGGCCGTCAGCCACGCCCTCGACCAGGTGGCCAGCCTCGATGCGGACCGCA
>DAOMOU010000086.1:0-4077 GCA_035444525.1 Gammaproteobacteria bacterium
AGCGGGTGTGGGGTGTCATAGGCCGGCCGAGCGAGTTTTTCCTTGTTTGAGCGCAGGCCGGCCTATGGCGCCGCGCGCCCGCGGTCGACCGGAAGCTCGGAAGCTCGGAAGCCCGAAGCCTCGCGCGCCCGCGGACAACGAAAAGGGGGTCTGACCCCGGTTTCCAGCGCTACCAAGCCTTCTCGAGCACGGCGAGCGCCTCCTCGCGGCTGACCTCGACCGGGTTGAAGATGATCGAGCCGTCGTCGAGCGACATCGCCGCGATCTTCCCGAGCTGGGCCCGCTCGACCTTGCCGGTTTCCGACAGCGTGCGCGGCAGCCCGCAGCGCGCGTGGATTTCGTCCTTCAGCCGGCGCAGCCGCGCGATCGCCTGGTCGGCGCGCTGCTCCGCGGGCGTCTCCGCATAGACCTGCGCGCCGGCCAGCGGCAGCAGCAGCTCGCCGATGGCGTCGCGGCGCGCCTCCAGGTTGTACTCCAGCACCGCCGGCAACAGGATGCTCATGCAGGTGCCGTGGTGGATGTGGCACAGCGCGCCGACCGAGTGGCCCAGCGCGTGCACCAGCCCGACCATGGAATTCGAGAAGGCCACGCCGGCCATGGCGGCGCCCTGCGCCAGCGCCAGGCGACCGGCTTCGTCGGCGGGGTGGTCCAGCACCTTGAGCAGGTTCTCGGCCACCGCGCGCACCGCCGCCGTCGCATAGGCGTCGCTCATCGGGTTCTTGGCGAGGCAGATGTACGACTCGCAGGCGTGCGTCATGGCGTCCATGGCGGTGGCGGCGGTGATCTGCGCCGGCAGGCTCAGCGTCATGCGCGGATCCAGCACCGCCGCATGCGGCATCAGGAAGGGCGAGGCGAACGGCACCTTCACGCCGCGGTCCTCGTCGCGCACGATGGACACGTAGGTGACCTCGGAGCCGGTGCCGGCGGTGGTGGGGATCACCAGCAACGGCTTCAACGGCTTGGGCAGGTTGCCGGCGCCGGAGTATTTCAGCAGGTCCTCGGTCTCGTAGGAGGCGAGGATGTTCGCGGCCTTGGCGGTGTCGATCGGCGAGCCGCCGCCCAGCGCGATGAGCGCGTCGCAGCCGGCCTCCCGGTAGCGGCGCGCAATGGCCCTCACCGCGCCGAGCGAGGAGTCCGGCGGCACCTCGTCGTACACGGCCGCGATCTCCAGCCCGCCGGTGGCGAGGATCGCGCGCAGCTTGTCCACCAGGCCGGCGCCCGCCACGCCGCGGTCGGTGACCACCAGCGGCCGCTGCGCCCCGAGCGCGCCGAGCTCGAAGGGAATGTTCTCGAGGGCCCGCGCGCCGACGATCAGCTTCACGGGGCAGAAGAATTCGTAGTAGTTGTCCTTCACGTCAGCTCCTGGTCACGAGATCGAGCGCGATGCGGCCGTAGACCTTCAGGTTCATGCCGAGCTTCTCGCCGAGCCCCAGTTCGGCGGGGTAACGCTTCATGCCGCGGGCGGCAATGAAGCGGGGCATCAAGAGTGCCTCGAGCCGGTACATGCAGCGCACCATGCGGATGCCTGCCGCGAGATCGCCGTCCACCACCATGCGCGCGCGGGCGAAGGCCGTCGGCGTGCTCTCGACGAAGCCGAACACCCGGAAGGCGAAGTCGAGATGCTTGAAGCGGATCGCCAGGTCGGTGTGCGCGGGCAGCCGGCCGCCGAGGTAGCGCAGCGGGCCGCCGGGAATCTTCTGCAGCACCATGCTGGGGCCGTCCGGCATGGTGGTCATGGCGATCACCATGCCGTCGGGGAAGCCGGCCGCCTCGGCGCGCACCACCGGGTCCACGCGACTCATGGCACGCAGGCCCCAGCCGACGATGCGCATCATCGCGGCCACGTAGAGGCGCTTCAGGGTGTCGCGGAAGCTGCGCATGGGTGGCCTCGCTGGGGTTGATTGCGGCAGGGCAGCATAGTGTAGCGCCGGTGCGCCGCCGCGGGGAGATCGCGTCGGCGCGCGTCGCACCCGGCGCTACAATGGCAGGCAGGAGGCGAGCCATGGGCACCGATACCCTGAACTGCTGGCGCTGCGGCGCGGAGGTCGTGGACGAGCCGCTGCCGTTGTCGCGCACCGCCGAGTGCCGCCAGTGCCGCGCCGAGCTGCACGTCTGCCGGATGTGCGAGTTCTACGATCCCACCAAGGCGAACGCCTGCCGCGAGCCGGTGGCCGAGCCGGTGGCGGACAAGACGCGCGCCAATTTCTGCGGCTGGTTCCGGCCGCGTCCCGGCCTTGCGCCGGCCGGTAACGCCGCCGCCGAGGAGGCGCGCAACCGGTTGGAGGACCTGTTCAAGTAGGGCCCTGGCGGCGGAAGCGGATCTCGCTGGCGTCGTCGGGCAGGCGGCCCCGCTTGTTCGCATAGAAGGCCTTTAACGTCGCCAGGTCGTCCTCGACCACGCCGCTGAAGCGCACGAATTCCTGGATGCCCAGCGTCCGCGTGCCGTAGTCGATGAAGCCCAGGCCGCAGGGCACGTCGGCGCCCACCGCGATCTGGTAGAAGCCGGATTTCAGGTGGTCGGTGTGCTTGCGGGTGCCCTCCGGGGCGAGCGCCAGCCACATCCAGTCCTGGGTCTTGTATTGCTCGATGGCGGCGCCGATGAAGCCGCTGGCCGCGCGCCGGTTGATGGGCACGCCGCCCATCTTCACCATCAGGCGGCGGAACGGCCAGCGGAAGATGGCGTCCTTGCCCATCCAGTTCGCCTGCAGGCCGGTGCCGAAGCGATACAGCAGGCCGAGGATGAAGTCCCAGTTCGAGGTGTGCGGGTAGACGATGATGACGCCCTTCGGGCCCGGCAGGGGCGCCGACAGGGCCCGCCAGCCGAACAGGCGCAGCAGGCCGAGACAGGCGCGCTGCAGCAGGGTGCGGCGTCGGTCATTCGCGGTGGCGGTGCGGGATTCGGGGTTCATCGATTGGTGCGACTCCGTCGGCTGCGCTATCTTGTGACACGAGCGCCAATGCAGCAACCGCGTACGGAGGAGCTCAGCAGACCCGGACCAGGGGGAGGAGAGCCAAAATGACGACTCACGTCTGCCGGCAATGCAATGCCGACATCCAGCCACACAAGCTTGGTCGCGTCGAGGGCGAGGATGGGGAGATTCGCATCACCATCGACGGCCTGCCGATGGTCGAGTGCACCAATGGCCACAAGCGTTTCCCGAGTGCGGATTTTCCGCTCAAGTTCATCGAGACGATGCTCAAGTCGGACGATCTCGTGGTCGCCGAGCCGGCCGTTGAGAAGGGCCTGTTCCGCAAGCACGCCCATTGTCCGGGCTGTGGCCAGCAACTGCCGGAACAGAGCGGCGGGGCCAGCGCCCAACGGGTCCGTGTCGACATGCCCCAGCTTGATCCGGTCGGTGTCGAACTGGCGGTGCCGCTGTTTGCCTGTCCGGGCTGCCGCAAGGAGGCCACCCTGCCGAAGAACGGCGTGCAGCGCGGCGTCATGCAGGCGGTCGCCAACGCCTTTCGCAGCGCCGACATCCCGCCGGGCTAGTACCCTTCCGCAGGCGCGTCGTCGCGTCCCGCCGGGCAGCCGTGCACGGTGGTCGATTCCCCGACGGGCGTCTCCGAGCCGTCGGCGCGGATGAGAAGTTGCTGCGAGCAGCTCGCGCCGGCGCGGCTCGGACGCGCGTTCTTCCAGGCGACCCGGATTGCGTCGGGTTCGATGGGCCCGCGGGTCCACACCTGCGTGACGTGCTCGCGGTCAGAGTACAGCAGCGCATCGCCTTCCGCCGTGGCGTGGCGGTAGACGCCGCCCGGCTTGTTCGCCGCCGTCTCGCCGGCGCCGCACCAGTTCGGGCGGTGGAAATAGACCAGCGCGCTGCCGTCCCGTGCGACGGCAAAGCAGCTCGGGTCCGAGGGCATGCCAAGATGCCTGGTGACGAACTGCGGCGTGCCGCAGGTGCCGAGGTACAGGGGCGCGCCGGGCGACTGCGGGTCGACGAAATAAAACTCGGTGCGCGGCTGGCAGCCGCCGCCGAGCCACGAAGGCTTCACTGTCACGATGCGATAGTGGCCGGCGTCCTCGGCCTGTTGCGAGCCGCAGCCGAAAGTCGCCAGCGCCATCGCCACCAGCAG
>DAOMOU010000086.1:4177-7965 GCA_035444525.1 Gammaproteobacteria bacterium
CAGCAGGATTCGCAGTCCGGCTGACCACCCGGGGCGCGCAGCATGTGTGGGCATCGATTACGCCTCTGGGCAGCCGGCCGTGTTGATCGTCAAGCGTAGTCCAGATCGTGCGGGAGGCAAGTGAGTTCCTCGCCGCTCCGGCGGCGCAGCCTTGTGATGGCGGCGTGGCTGAAGTATTAGGAGGCATGGTGCGCGGTGGTGCGGCCATACGCTCCGTCCCGGACAGACCTTCCCTCGAGTGGAGAGACAAGATGCCCCTGCAAGCCCTGCTGCGCGTTCCGACCCTCCAGCTGCTCGCCGTCGCGGCGCTCAGCGCCGCATTGGCGCCTCCCGCACTGGCCGGCGACCGGCCCGATCCACGGCCGCGGCACGAGTTCACCACCGACGAGGCCTTCGACGCTGCCGCGGTACCGGCGTATGCGGGGCGGCACGAGGCGGTGTACGCGCAGATCGACCGCGATCTCGAGGCGCATGTCGACGCGCTGCAACGCTGGGTCAGGCAGCGCTCGATCAGCGCCGTCGACGACGGCATCCGCGAGATGGCTGAACTGGTGGCCGGTGACCTGCGCGATCTCGGCTTCGGCGAGGTGGCCATCGTCGAGACCGACGGCCACCCCGGCGTGTTCGGCTACTTCGACGCCGGCGCCGAGAAGACCTTGCTGGTCTACATGATGTACGACGTACAGCCGATCGAGCCGAACTGGCGCATCGCCGACCCCTTTGCCGGCGAGTTGGTGGAGACCGAGCTGGGCACGGTGCTGATGGCGCGTGGCGCGACCAACCAGAAGGGGCCGCAGCGGGCGTTCCTCAACGCCGTGGAGGCGATCCTCAAGGCGGAAGGCACGCTGCCGGTGAACCTGGCGGTGGTGGCCGAGGGCGAGGAGGAGCTCGGCTCGACCCATTTCGACCAGGTGCTCGCGCCCTATGCCGAGCGGCTGCGCCAGGCTGACGGGGCCTTCTTCCCCATGAACCTGCAGACGCCCGACGGCAGCGTGGGGCTCAACCTCGGCGTGAAGGGCATCGTCTACTTCGAGCTCGAGGCGCGCGGCGGCGAGTGGGGCGGGCCGCAGAAGGCGGAGATTCACGGGTCCCTGAAGTCAGTCGTGGATGCGCCGGCGCTGCGGCTGGTGAACGCCATCGCTTCCATGGTGAGCCCCGACGGCAACACCATTCTCATCGACGGCTACTACGACGGGCTGCGCGGCCCCACCGAGGACGAGCAGCGGCTGATCAACGGCCTGGCGCAGAGCGGCCAGTTCGACCGCATGCGCGAGCAGCTCGGCGTGACGCGCTGGATCGACGGCCTGGAGGGCCGCGACATCATCGTGCGCTACCTGTTCGACCCGACGCTCAACATCAACGGCATGTGGTCGGGCTACACCGGGCCCGGCGGCAAGACCATCCTGCCGCACAAGGCCACCGCCAAGATCGACACCCGGCTGCCGCCGGGCCTCGAGCCGGAGACCGCCTGGACGAAGTTCCGCGAGCACCTCGATGCGCACGGCTTCACGGACGTCGAGATCGTGCAGATCGAGGGTCGCGGCTACCCGGCGGCCGCCAGCCCGGTGGACAGCCCGATCGTGCAGGCCGCCATCGGCGTGTTCAACAAGTACGGCCACACGCCCGCCGTCTCGCCCTGGCTGGGCGGCAGCGCCCCGTTCTACCAGTTCACGCGCAACCTCGGCCTGCCCTTCGTATTCGGCGGGCTCGGCCATGGCGCCGGCGCGCACGCGCCGGACGAGTACATGCTCATCCACCCGGCGGATGGCGTCGGCGCCGCGGGACTCGCCGAAGTCGAGAAGTCCTACGTGGACCTGCTGTACGCGCTGGCCGAGTGAGGGCCTGCCACCGTTACGGTGAGCGGTAGGCCGCCAGGTCCGCCATCACCTGCCGGATGCCGTCCTGCAGGGCGAGCGACAGCGACTCCCCGTAGCTCTTCGCGGTGGCCGCCCAGCTGAGTCCGACGCTGCCCGAGCCTTCGTAGGCCTTTACCTGAGCCGGTGCGCCCTGGCGCGCCAGGGTCACCGTCATCAGCACCTCGCCGTCATAGGTCAGGTAGGCGTCGCAATACACCTTGGTGACTTCCGCACCAAGCGTAATGGCCGTTTCCGGGCCCGTGCCGCTTCCCGCCGGGACCACCACGTAGCCTGCGTCCGTCAGCTCCCGAGTGAAGGCATCCTCCACCCAGGCACGAATGTCGGCCTCGGTGACGACGTTGGCGGTGTCCATGCCGAAGCCGTTGCGGACATTGCCGATGCGCTCCTTGCTGGCGCGCATGTCGGTGACCGCCAGGATGACATCAATGCCCGCCGCTGCCGGGGCGCCGGCGGCCTCGGCGGTCGCGATGACGTCAGCGCCGCCCTTTGAGGGCGGGTAATTCAGTTCGGCGTGCCGGGTGCCGAAGGCGCAGCCGGACAGGCTCGCCAGGGCCGTGACGACCAGCAGGCCGCTCAATGCCCTGAGACCACGTGAGGCGTTCATTTCCCTGACCTCGCTCCCGCGGCGTTCCAGGTCTTCGGGCGGTGCTTTCCGCTCGTTGCCGCGAGAGACAAACAGACCTGTTTGGCATCTCAAGTATGGCCCGGTTCCGGCAGTTTGCGAGGGGATGAAACCGGCTTGCACCCGCGGAATGCCTACTGCAAGGCGTCCTTGTAGATCCTGCGTGGCGCGCCGCGCGGCAGGACTCCAGAGGGCCGCGCCGCACGCTCAAAAATGGCTGCCGCGCTTCGCCGCCAGGTAGCCCCGCACCATTGCCAGCGCGCTCTTCTCGCAGGGCGGCAACTGGACGTCGGATTCGCCCAGCGGCGTGACACGCTCGCCCCAGCGCAGAACATGCGCCGACCAGGTCAGCCCGCCACCGAAGCCGGTCAGCAGCAACTCCGCACCCGGCTCGACTCGGCCTTCCTCCAGCGCCTCGACCAGCGCCACCGGCACCGTTGCCGCCGACATGTTGCCGTAGCGGTGCACGTTGACGAAGCAGCGCTCCATCGGGACGTGCGCCCGCTTGGCGACCGCCTCGATGATGCGCAGGTTGGCCTGGTGCGGCACCACCAGGTCGACGTCGTCCGCGGTCATACCACAGCTGGTGAGCACGTGCTCGCACGCCTGGCTCATGCCGTGCACGGCGCGCTTGAAGATCTCCTGGCCCTCGAACACCCACTGGGTGTCGCCGTTGACCCAGCCACAGTTGGAATAGCGCTGGCCCATGCCGTGCACCAGCAGGATCTCGCGCACCTCGCCGTAGCAGCCGAGCTTGCTGGCGCGGAGGCCCACGTCCGCGTCGGTGGCCTGCAGCACGGTGGCCGCGCAGCCGTCGCCGAACAGCACCGCGACGCCGCGGTCGGTCCAGTCCATGAGCGGCGAAATCAGCTCGCCGCCGATCACCACGGCGTTGTTCACAACGCCCTGCGAGATCAGCGCGGCAGCCGTGGTGAGGCCGTAGAGATAGCTGGTGCAGGCCGTGTTCACGTCCATCGCGCCCGCGTTTACCGCGCCGATGCGTTTCTGCACGCCGGAAGCCGTATTGGGTACCTGCTGGTCGAAGCTGGTAGTGCCGAACACGATCAGCTCGAGCTCGCCGGCCTCCATCCCGGCGCAAGCGAGCGCGCGTTGCGCCGCGACCGCGCCCATCTCCTCCAGCGGCACGTGCGAGATACGCCGCTCGCGGATGCCCGTGCGGCTGGTGATCCACTCGTCGTCGGTCTCGAGGAAGGTCGAGATGTCGTCGTTCGACAGCACGGCCGGCGGCATGCACTTGCCCCAGCCGGTGATGGTGGCGTTTCTCACCC
>DAOMOU010000087.1:0-7942 GCA_035444525.1 Gammaproteobacteria bacterium
CTCGCAGGCCAAGCATCGCCTGTCCGTCAAGGCCCTGGGCCTGGGCAAGCTCAACAGCGTCAGCGAACTGAAGGACAGCCCGCAGGTCCGTGGCCTGATCAACAAGGTCCACTACCTGGTCCGGGTCGAGGAGTAATCACATGAAGCTCAACACGCTCAAGCCCGCAGACGGCGCCCGCAAGGAGCGCACCCGCGTCGGTCGCGGCATCGGTTCCGGCCTCGGCAAGACCGCCGGTCGCGGCCACAAGGGTTCGTTCGCGCGCTCCGGCAAGGGCAAGATCAAGGCCGGCTTCGAAGGCGGCCAGATGCCGATGCACATGCGCCTGCCGAAGGTCGGTTTCCGCTCGAAGCTGAAGGCGGACACCGCGCAGGTGTTCCTGTACCAGCTCGACAAGCTCGATGGCGAGATCGATTTCGCCGCCCTGCGCGCCGCCAAGCTGGTGCCGAGCACCGCGAAGAAGGCCAAGGTCGTCAAGAAGGGCGAGATCTCGAAGAAGCTCGTGCTCAAGGGCCTGCTGGCGACGGCCGGCGCGCGCGCCGCCATCGAGGCGGCCGGCGGCAGCATCGAGAGTGAGCCGGCGTAAGCCGGGCGCGGCACTGCCGCGCCGGGCGGGCGATTCGGAGCCCGCAGGGTCGCGCCAGGGATGGCGGCCACAACAGTTGCGAAGAGAGATTGACCAGCGTGCAAATCGATCGACACATTGGAGCGCCTGATGTCACGCAGCGGTAGCGCAATCGGCGGCCTGGCGGCGGGCGCGGGCAAGTTCACCGAGCTGCGCCAGCGCCTGCTGTTCGTGCTCGGCGCGCTGCTGGTCTACCGCATCGGCTGCTACATCCCGGTGCCGGGCGTGAACCCGGACGCGATGCTGCAGCTGATGGAGCAGCAGGAAGGCACCATCGTGGACATGTTCAACATGTTCTCCGGTGGTGCCCTCGAGCGCTTCAGCCTGTTCGCGCTGAACGTGATCCCGTACATCTCGGCCTCGATCGTCATGCAGCTCATGGTGCAGATCGTGCCGAGCCTGAAGGCGATCCAGAAGGAAGGCGAGTCCGGTCGCCGCCGGATCACCCAGTGGTCGCGCATCGGCGCGATCCCGCTGGCGATCTTCCAGTCGGCCGGCATCGCGATCGCGCTGCAGAGCCAGGGCGCGGGCAGCGGCATCCCGGTGGTCTACGCGCCGGGCCCGGGCTTCGTGATGACCGCGATCATCGCCCTGACCGCCGGCACCATGTTCCTGGTGTGGCTGGGCGAGCAGGTCACCGAGCGCGGCATCGGCAACGGCGTGTCGCTGATCATCTTCGCCGGCATCGTCTCGGGCCTGCCGTCGGCGGTCATCGGCACGATCGAAGCGGCGCGCAATGGCGACATGAGCCCGATCGCGGTGATCATGATCGCGGTGATCGTGATGGCGTTCACCTACTTCGTGGTGTTCGTCGAGCGCGGCCAGCGCCGGATCACGGTGAACTACGCGCGCCGCCAGGGCGGTCGCAACGCGTACATGAACCAGACCTCGTTCCTGCCGCTGAAGCTGAACATGGCGGGCGTGATCCCGGCGATCTTTGCCTCGTCGATCATCATGTTCCCGGCCACCGCGACCACCTGGTTCGGCCAGGCCGGTTCCGTCCCGTGGCTGCAGCGGGTGGCGCAGGCGCTGTCGCCGGGCGAGCCGCTGTACATCCTGCTGTATGCGAGCCTGATCGCCGGCTTCGCCTTCTTCTACACGGCGCTGGTGTTCAACTCGCAGGAAACGGCCGACAACCTGAAGAAGTCGGGCGCGCTGATCCCGGGCATCCGTCCCGGAAAGGCCACCGCCGAATACATCGACGGCGTGCTGACGCGGCTGACCGCCGCCGGCGCCGCCTATCTGGTGATCGTCTGCCTGCTGCCGGAGTTCATGCGCTCGGAGCTGAACGCGTCGTTCTACTTCGGCGGCACCTCGCTGTTGATCGTGGTGGTCGTGGTGATGGACTTCATCGCCCAGATCCAGGCCCACCTGATGTCGCACCAGTACGAAAGCCTGCTGAAGAAGGCGAACCTGAAGGGCGGAGCCCGGACGCGCTAGCGCGGCATTGCCGCGCTGTCCGGGCGCAGCGCCCGACCATGGATGGTCGGGCAGGACGATCCGAAGCCGCCATGGCAGCGCCATGGATGGCGGGATGGTCCAGGTCGAAGCGACGCACGGAGCGTCCTCGACGGCCAAGGAGGCCAGACAAGAATTCACGCCGGCGCGGAGCCAAGCCTCCCCCGGCACGATGGGCGACCCCTGCGGCAGTCCCGCGCGGGGGTGGATCCGGGCCAGTTCGCGCACCAGAGTAGTGCGCGGGGCCGGGCGGGGGTGACCCCTCCCAGCCAGCCGGGATCCATCGCCGGAGCATGGGCACACTCCCCATGCCGGGCAGCTGGCGCCTGTGCGCCGGCCGCTTCCAATACAACCCGGGACTTTGATACAATTTCGTGTTCACTCCGCCGGGATTCCCGTTCCGGCCGCCAACCAGTTGGAGATCCGCGCATGGCGCGTATTGCAGGTGTCAACCTGCCTGCCCAGAAGCACGTCTGGGTCGGGCTGCAAAGCATCTACGGCATCGGCCGTACCCGTTCGAAGCAGGTCTGCGAATCCGCAGGCGTGGCGTCGACCACCAAGATCCGCGACCTGTCCGAGCCGGACGTCGAGCGCCTGCGCGCCGAGGTCGGCAAGTTCGTGGTCGAGGGCGACCTCCGCCGCGAGATCGGCATGGCGATCAAGCGCCTGATGGACCTGGGCAGCTACCGCGGCCTGCGCCATCGTCGCGGCCTGCCGCTGCGCGGCCAGCGCACCCGGACCAATGCCCGCACCCGCAAGGGTCCGCGCAAGGCCATCAAGAAGTAATCGAGGACATCCGACATGGCCAAGCCGGCAGCAGCCAAGCAGAAGAAGAAGATCAAGCGCGTCGTCACCGACGGCATCGCCCACGTCCACGCTTCGTTCAACAACACCATCATCACGATCACCGACCGCCAGGGCAATGCGCTGTCGTGGGCGACCTCGGGCGGCGCGGGTTTCCGCGGTTCGCGCAAGTCGACCCCGTTCGCCGCGCAGGTCGCCGCCGAGAAGGCGGGCAAGGATGCGCTCGACTACGGCGTGAAGTCGCTGGAAGTGCGCATCAAGGGCCCGGGTCCGGGTCGTGAGTCGGCCGTGCGTTCGCTGAACAACGTCGGCTACAAGATCACCAACATCATCGACGTGACGCCAATCCCGCACAACGGGTGCCGTCCGCCGAAGAAGCGTCGCGTCTAAAGGGAGCGATAAGAAATGGCTCGTTACATCGGTCCCACCTGCAAGCTCGCGCGCCGCGAAGGCGCCGACCTCTCGCTCAAGTCCCCGACGCGTGCGTTGGATTCCAAGTGCAAGCTGGAGCAGAAGCCCGGCCAGCACGGCGCCGGCACCGGCGCGCGCCGCAGCAAGCTCTCCGACTACGCCCTGCAGCTTCGCGAGAAGCAGAAGGTCAAGCGCATCTACGGCCTGCTGGAGCGCCAGTTCCGCAACTACTACAAGAAGGCCTCGACCAAGAAGGGCAACACGGGTGAAAACCTTCTGCAGCTTCTCGAGACCCGCCTGGACAACGTCGTCTACCGCATGGGCTTCGCGGTCACCCGCCCGGCGGCCCGCCAGCTGGTCTCGCACCGCGGCGTGACGGTCAACGGCAAGCCCGTGAACCTGCCGTCCTACCAGGTCAAGGCCGGCGACGCGATCGCCCTGTCCGAGAAGGCGCAGAAGCAGATGCGCGTGCAGGAAGCGCTGAACGTCTCGTCCAGCATGGACCTGTCGCCTTCGTGGATCGAAGTCGACCAGAAGAAGTTCAGCGGCGTGTTCAAGGCGGTCCCCGACCGCGGCGACCTGCCGGCGGACATCAACGAAGCGCTGATCGTCGAGTTGTACTCGAAGTAAGGACTGGCGGCGGGTCATCCCGCGGCACCAGCAACACCATCCCCGGCCCGTGCCATGCACGGACCACCCCTTGGCAGCAAGGGGCTCCAAACGCGCCAGAGCCGCTGCGTCGACGGACGCGGCGGCGCTGCAGGAGACGCTACGAAATGACAGTTACCGCCCACCAGGTCCTTCGCCCCCGCGGCCCCCAGATCGAGCGCCTCGCCGGCAACCGCGCGAAGGTCGTGATCGAGCCGCTGGAGCGCGGCTATGGCCACACCCTCGGCAACGCGCTGCGCCGCGTGCTGCTGTCCTCGATCCCCGGCTTCGCGATCACCGAGGTCGAGATCGACGGCGTGCTGCACGAGTACAGCACGATCGAGGGCCTGCAGGAGGACGTGCTCGAAGTCCTGCTCAACCTCAAGGACGTTGCGATCCGCATGGGCACCGGCGAAAGCTCCACGCTGACCCTGGGCAAGTCCGGCCCGGGCGTCGTCACCGCCGCCGACATCAAGACCGACCACAACGTCGAGATCCTCAACCCGGACCATGTGATCGCGCACCTGACCAAGGATGCGTCGCTCAGCGTGCGCCTGAAGATCGAGCGCGGCTTCGGCTACCAGCCGGCCGCCGCCCGTCGCCGCCCGGACGAGGAAACCCGCGCGATCGGCCGCCTGATGCTCGACGCCTCGTTCTCGCCGGTCCGCCGCGTGGCCTATGAAGTCGAGGCCGCGCGCGTCGAACAGCGCACCGACCTGGACAAGCTGGTGCTCGACATCGAGACCAACGGCACGATCGACGCCGAGGAAGCCGTGCGCACCGCCGCCGACATCCTCACCGAGCAGCTGTCGGTGTTCGGCGACTTCACCCACCGCGACCGCGGCGGCCCGAAGGTGCAGACCCCGGGCGTCGACCCGATCCTGCTGCGCCCGATCGACGACCTCGAGCTGACCGTGCGTTCGGCCAACTGCCTCAAGGCCGAGAGCATCTACTACATCGGCGACCTGATCCAGAAGACTGAAGTCGAGCTGCTCAAGACCCCGAACCTCGGCAAGAAGTCGCTCACCGAGATCAAGGAAGTCCTGGCGCAGCGCGGCCTGTCGCTGGGCATGAAGCTGGAGAACTGGCCGCCGGCCGGTGTTTCCGCCCACGGCATGCTGGGCTGATGCCTGTCTCCTTCCCCTTCAAGGGGAAGGCCGGGATGGGGAAGGTGTTGTTCGAGGCATTGCCGTTGAACACCATCCCCACCCAACCCGTCCGGCCCGGCGCAGCGCGCCAGGCGTTCGGACGGTCTGCGCGGCAGTCTCGCGCAGGCAGACCGTCCTCACCCCCTTGAAGGGGAGGGCTTTGAGAACCACGCCGACGAACGAAAAGTTCGCGGCATGACCGGCAAGGGACGCCGGCACGGACCATCCGCAGTCCACCCGCCCGCAATGCAGGGCACACGCCAGGATGGCGACAACGACATCCACGGTTTCAATCTTCAACGATAAGGATCCACCGCCATGCGCCACCAGAAAGCCGGCCGCAAGTTCAACCGCACCAGCGCCCACCGCCAGGCGATGTTCAGCAACATGGCCGCGTCGCTGTTCAAGCACGAGCTGATCAAGACCACCCTGCCCAAGGCCAAGGAGTTGCGCCGGGTCGCCGAGCCGCTGATCACGCTCGGCAAGGTCGACAGCGTCGCCAACCGCCGCCTCGCCTTCTCGCGCCTGCGCGACAAGGAAGCCGTGGGCAACCTGTTCACCACGCTCGGCCCGCGCTACGCCACCCGTCCCGGCGGCTACCTGCGCATCCTCAAGTGCGGCTTCCGCAACGGCGACAACGCGCCGATGGCCTATGTCCAGCTGGTCGACCGTCCGCAGGCCGACGCTGCCGGGTAAGCCCGGCGCGAGCGCAACACGCATCACCCGAAACCCCGGCCCAGGCCGGGGTTTTCGTTTTGCGGAACCGGTAATCGCGCCCTTGGGCGCGACGCCGGTCGCCGCGACCAGCGCCGTGCGCGCGTGGCGTGCAACGGCGATAATGGAAGTCCGGTCCCTCACCGCAGGTGTGCATGAATCCCTTCCGCTGGTCCTTCCGCACCCAGATGTTCGCCGCAGCAGCGGTCTGCTTTGCGCTGGTCGGCTTCGCGATCTACAGCCAGCTTGCCTGGGGCCTGGATCCATGCCCGCTGTGCATCTTCCAGCGCATCGCGTTCGTGGCGCTGGGCGTGGTGCTGTTCGCGGCAGGCCTGCATGCACCGACGAGTGTCGGCGGGCGCCGTGCCTGGGGCGTGCTCGCGCTGGCCGCGGCGGGCACCGGGATCGGCATCGCCGGGCGCCACGTGTGGCTGCAGCTGTTTCCGCCGGAGATCCCGTCCTGCGGTGCGCCGTTCGCCTTCATGCGCGAGACCATGGATACCCCGGGCCTGGTCAAACAGGTCCTGACCGGCACCGGCGACTGCGGCGCGATCGACTGGACCTTCCTCGGCCTGTCGATGCCGTGGTGGAGCCTGATCTGGTTCGTGCTGCTGGCGGCGTGGGCGCTGTTCGCCGCGTTCCGCCGGCGCTGAGAACGCAGGCTCCGGGGCCGTTTCAGCTGAAATTGACGCGCCGCAACAAGCGGCGCACCATGGCCGTTCCCCCCGAGTACGCACCATGAACAGGCCCGACCGCAGTCTCCAGGCAGTAGCCCTCCCGTCCGAATGGCATCCCGGCAGCTGGCGCTCGCGTCCGGCCCTGCAGATGCCGACCTATCCGGATGCGGACGCGCTTGCCGAGGTGCAGGACGAGCTGCGTTCGCTGCCGCCGCTGGTGACCTCGCGCGAGATCCTCGCGCTCAAGCAGCAGCTGGCCGAGGCGCAGGAAGGCAAGCGCTTCCTGCTGCAGGGTGGCGACTGCGCCGAGACGTTCGCCGAGTGCAGTTCGGACATCATCTCCAACCGCATGAAGGTGCTGCTGCAGATGAGCCTGGTGCTGGTGCACGGCATGAAGCTGCCGGTCGTGCGCGTGGGCCGCTTCGCCGGGCAGTACGCCAAGCCGCGTTCGGCCGACATGGAGACGCGCGGCGATGTCTCGCTGCCCAGCTACCGCGGCGACATCGTCAACCGCCCCGAGTTCAGCGCAGAAGCGCGGCTGCCCGACCCGCGGCGCATGGTCAAGGCGCACGCGCGTTCGGCGATGACCATGAACTTCGTGCGTTCGCTGATCGACGGCGGCTTCGCCGACCTGCACCATCCCGAGTACTGGGGCCTGGGCTGGGTGGAGCAGTCGCCGCTCGCCGCCGAGTACCAGAAGATGGTCGCCGGCATCGGTGATGCGGTGCGCTTCATGGAAACCCTGGCCGGGCGGCAGATCCACAGCCTCAACCGGGTCGATTTCTACACCTCCCATGAAGCGCTGCTGCTGCCCTACGAGGAGTCGCAGACGCGGCAGGTGCCGCGGCAGTGGGGCTGGTTCAACCTCAGCACCCACTTCCCGTGGGTGGGCATGCGCACGGCCGCGCTCGACGGCGCGCACGCCGAGTATTTCCGCGGCATCCGCAACCCGATCGCGGTGAAGGTCGGCCCCTCGGTGACGCCGGACCAGCTGCTCAGGATGATCGACGTGCTGAATCCTGAGGACGAGCCGGGACGCCTCGGCCTGATCCATCGCATGGGTGCGACCCAGGTGGCGGACAAGCTGCCGCCGCTGCTCGAGGCGGTGAAGCGCGAAGGCCGCCGCGTGCTGTGGATCTGCGATGCGATGCACGGCAACACCGAGTCGACCAGCAACGGCTACAAGACCCGGCGCTTCGACAACATCCGCAGCGAGATCGAACAGTCGTTCGACATCCACGCCGCGGCCGGCACGCGCCTGGGCGGTGTGCACCTGGAGCTCACCGGCGAGGACGTCACCGAATGCACCGGCGGCGCGCGTGACCTGACCGAGCGCGACCTCGAGCGCGCCTACCGCTCGACCGTCGATCCGCGCCTGAACTACGAACAGGCGCTGGAAACCGCGATGCTGATCGTGCGCAAGCACGCGCAGCTCAATCCGGTTGTGAGCGCCTGATTC
>DAOMOU010000088.1:0-7931 GCA_035444525.1 Gammaproteobacteria bacterium
TGGTCGCCAGGAACAGCAGCACGCGCTTCATCAAAGACTCTCCTTCGCTCCGGACTCCGGCGCTACACGCTATGTTGGGCCACAATCGCCCATTTCCAAGACCTTCGAGCGGGGCGGCGGGTTCCCGGGTCTCGTCAGCCGCCCGCCTCGGCAATCGCGCCCTTGTGCACCCCCTCGTAGGCCCGTACCCGGAACCGGGTGCCCGGATCCAGGCGTGCTAGGCTGGCGGCAACGTACCCGGCGAGCTCCTCCACCGTCGTGTCCGCCGGGACCAGTTCACAGCGATCCTGCCAGATTTCCAGCTCGAACTCGCCCTGCTCCGCCGCGTAGCCAAACCGCCAGGCCGGCCGATCGCCCAGTCGGGTCTCCGCCACCACGTCTTCCTCCGACCCCAGGTAGATGTCGCGCCAGCGCTCGGCCCAGGCAAGCTCCCAGTGGTCGTTGCGCCGCCCGTCAGTGTAAATCTCGATGCGCGAACGGTGGCCATGCGCGATGCGCTGGCAGTTGCCGGCGTGGCGCTTCAAGCCGTGACTGTAGTGGTAATAGGCGCCCGGCACGCTTTCCTCGCGCAAGGCCACCCGCACCCCGCTGACGTTGGCGGGCATTTCCGCCGCGACACAGCGCTCCAGCACCGGCCGCAACGCCGGCATGGTGACTTCCGCAGCCGCCAGCCGGTACACCGCAACGCCCGGGGAGCGCAGCCGCAGCCCGGCGGCCGGCGCCTCGACGCGGATCTCGCCGCTGGCGGGAGACTCGACGACCTCCAGCCAGCCGCACTGGACCGGCGCCAGCAGCTTGTGGTCGGCCAGCGCCTCGACCGCATCCCGCGCGATGCGCTTGACGTCGCCGAAATCGAGCACCATGGCCTGGGCGTCGAGCGCACCTTCCAGCTCGAGATCGACGATCCAGCTCTCGCCCACCAGCCCGCGCTCGCGGTCCAGCCGCGAGAAATCCAGCACCGTCAGTTGTTCGACGAACAGGCAGGCCATCGGACCGGCACCCTCGGCAAGGCCAGCGATGATTGTACTGCGACGCGCTATGATGCGCGGGTGACCGCAGGGGAAAAGCGTATGGCCAGGAACAGGGGGGTGCGGCGCAGGAGCCAGCCCGGCAGCCCGCCGGGGCACCCGATCGAGTCGGTGGCCGCCGACGTCGGCGGCACCACGGTCGCGTGGCGGCGTTACAACGAGACGCACCTCGATGAACAGGCCGACATCGGCCTGGCCGCGGCGCTCGACGGCCTCGATCCGGCGGTGGTCGACTGGGTGCATTTCTCAGCAGCCCCCGACCCGGCTGCCTTGCGCTGGCTGCACGAGCGGCTCGGCCTGGATCCGCTGGCGCTGGAGGACGTGCACAACGGCCACCAGCGCACCAAGCTGGAGCTGTACGACAAGCACAGCTTCATGGTGGTCTCGGTCCCCGTCCTGCAGGACGGCGAGCTGACGCTGGAGCAGTTCAGCCTGTTCCTCGGTCCCCACTGGGTGATCAGTTTCTGGAGCGGCCCTCCGGCACTGGTGGAGCCCATCCGCCAGCGGCTGCTGGCCAACGGCGGCAGCGGTCGCATCCGCAAGCGCGGCGCTGACTACTTGCTTTACTGCCTGCTCGACGCGGCGGTCGACACCGCCTTCCCCGTGCTGGAAACGCTGCGTGACGTAATCGAGGCGCTCGAGGAGGATCTGCTCGCGCGGCCGAACGAGGAGTCGATCGCCAGGATTCACGAGTTACGGCGCAAGCTCGCGCTGATGCGCCGCCTGGTACTGCCCGGACAGGAAGCCCTCAGCCGCCTGCTGCGCAGCGACGACTCCCCGCTCAGCCACGCCACGCGGCGCTATGTCCACGACGTGCTGGATCACCACCTGCGCATCGGCGACACCATCGACAACCTGGTGGAGGTGACCCGCAGCCTGCACGAGCTGTACCTGTTGAGCATCAGCCATCGCATGAACGACGTCATGAAGCTGCTCACCATCATCGCCACGATCTTCATCCCGCTGACTTTCATTGCCGGCGTGTACGGCATGAATTTCGATCCGGACGTCAGCCCGTGGAACATGCCCGAGCTGCGCACGCGCTTCGGCTATCCGCTGGTGATGTTGTTGTTCGCAGGCATCGGCGTCGGCATGGCCTGGATGTTTCGCCGTCGCGGCTGGTTCTGAGGCATGGCGGCAAAATCTCCCCGCACCACGCTTGGCTGGCGCGAATGGGTCGGGCTGCCGGAACTCGGCATACCGCGCATCAAGGCCAAGGTGGATACCGGCGCGCGCACCTCGGCCCTGCACGCCTTCGAAGTGCTGCCGTTCGAGCGCGACGGCGTCCGCTGGGTGCGCTTCAGCGTGCACCCCGACCAGTACGATCGCAGCAAGATCGTCCAGTGCGAGTCACCGGTGCTCGACCGGCGCATGGTCTCGGACTCTGGCGGGCATCGCGAACAGCGCTGGGTGATCGAGAGCACGGTCGCGGTCGGTGAGCTGAGCTGGCGCATCGAGATGACCCTGACCGATCGAGACCCGATGCGCTTTCGCATGTTGCTCGGTCGCACCGCCCTGCGGGGACGCTTCATCGTGGATCCGGCCAGGTCCTACTGCCTGGGCCGCACGCGCCGGACGCGTGCCGCCTTTCGGGAGAAGAATTAATGCACATCGCGATCCTGTCGAGGAATCGGCAGCTCTATTCCACCCGCCGCTTGATCGAAGCCGCCAGGCAGCGCGGCCACGAAGTCAGCATCGTGGACCCGTTGAAGTGCGTCATGGACGTCACATCGCTGCGGCCGGCGGTGTACCACCGCGGCGAACGCCTGCCGCGCTTCGATGCCGTGATTCCGCGTATCGGCGCCTCGGTTACGTTCTACGCGCTGGCGGTCTTGCGCCAGTTCGAGGTGATGGGCGTCTACCCGGCGAACGAGTCGGTGGCCATCGGCCGCAGCCGCGACAAGCTGCGCTCCTTGCAGCTGCTGGCGCGCGCCGGCATCGGCATGCCGGTGACCGCCTTCGCGCACTCGCCGATCGACACCAAGACGCTGGTACGGCTGGTGGGCGGCGCGCCGCTGGTGCTCAAGCTGCTGGAGGGCACCCAGGGCCGCGGCATCGTGCTCGCCGAGACCAACAAGGCGGCGGAAAGCGTCATCGATGCATTTCGCGAGCTGGACGCCAATTTCCTGGTCCAGCAGTTCATCCGCGAGGCCGGCGGTGCCGACATCCGTGCCTTTGTCGTCGGTGACCGGGTGGTGGCGGCGATGCTGCGCCAGGCCAAGGAAGGCGAGTTCCGCTCGAACCTGCATCGGGGCGGTTCCGCCTCGATCGTCAAGCTGAGCCCCGCAGAGCGTGCCACCGCAGTGCGCGCCGCCAGGACCATCGGGCTGAACATCGCCGGCGTCGACATCGTGCGCGGCAAGGACGGCCCGCTGGTGCTGGAGGTCAACTCCTCGCCGGGGCTGGAAGGCATCGAGACGACCACCGGCAAGGACGTCGCGGGGATGATCATGGAATTCATCGAAAAGAAGGCCCGTCCCCACAAGACCCGGACCCGCGGCAAGGGTTGAAGGCGAGGATCCGATGGCTGGACAAACCATCACCATAGGCGACGTCAGCATCGCGCCCGGCGAGCGCCGCGGCTTGTCGCTGCCGGTCGGCATGCTGCACACGCACGTCCCGGTGGAAATGCCGGTGTGGGTGATCAATGGACGTCGCGCCGGGCCGCGGCTGTTCATCAGCGCGGCGATCCACGGCGACGAACTCAACGGCATCGAGATCATCCGGCGGATCCGCATGCGGCCGCTGGCCGGGCTGCGCGGCACGCTGCTGCTGGTGCCGGTCGTGAATGTGTTCGGGCTGCTGCATCACGCCCGTAACCTGCCGGATCGGCGCGACCTCAACCGCAGTTTCCCCGGCTCCGAACGCGGTTCCCTGGCCGCGCGGCTGGCGCACCAGTTCATGACCGAGATCGTCGACCGTTGCACCCATGGCATCGACCTGCACACCGGCGCCATCCATCGCAGCAACCTGCCGCAGATTCGCGCACAGCTCGACGATCCCGAGACCCGCGAGCTGGCGACGGCCTTCGGCGCGCCGGTCGTGCTCGACTCCCGGCTGCGCGACGGGTCGCTGCGCGAGGCGGCCGCCGAGAAGGGGATTCCGACGCTGATCTACGAAGCCGGCGAGGCGCTGCGCTTCGACGAGTTGTCCATACGCATGGGCGTCGCCGGCATCGTCGCCGTGATGCGCAAGCTGGACATGCTGCGCGGCAAGCCGCGCCGGGCGCGACCCGCCAGGCCGGTGATCGCGAACGGCAGTCACTGGGTGCGCGCTCCAGAGGGCGGCATCCTGCGCACCGCGGTCCGGCTCGGGCAGCGCGTCCGGGCCGGCGAGCTGCTCGGACAGGTGTCCGACCCCTTCGGCGCGCACGATGTACCGGTCACCGCGCTGCATGCCGGTATTGTCATCGGGCGCAACAGCCTGCCGCTGGTCAACGAGGGCGACGCGCTGTTTCACATCGCGCGCGTCGAGCGACCGGGCGAGGCCTTCGCCGCGGTCGAGGCCATTGCCGGTGCGTTTCGTGACCCGCCCGTGGACAACGGCGGCAACGGCGTCATGTCCCCGTAGCGCCGCCTTAACCCGGCCGTAGCCAAGTGCTGCCAGGATTCCGGCTAGCCAAGGTCTGAGGTCATGGCATATGGCGACCGCCGCCAGCTGGCTTGCGCGACTCGAGAGTGCCGAGGTCCGGTTCTGCCTGCGGGCCAATCGCTCCTGTGACCGGGCCCCGGTCCTGGCGCTGTTCTCGACCGTCAGCCGGCTGGGCGACGGCATTATCTGGTACGGGCTGATGCTCGCCCTGCCGTTGCTGTACGGCACGGCCGGCGCGGCAGTCACCGTGCAGATGGCGCTGGCAGGCCTGCTCGGCACCGCGGTCTATCGCTGGCTGAAAGAGCGCCTGGTGCGCGAACGGCCCTGCAACCTGCATCCCCGCATCCGTGCCGGCGCGCGGCCGCTCGACCGCTACAGTTTTCCCTCCGGGCATACGCTGCACGCGGTGTCGTTCACCCTCATCGCCACGGCTGCCTTCCCGGCACTGGTCGTCCTGCTGCTGCCCTTCACCGTACTGGTGGCCATGTCGCGGGTGATTCTCGGGCTGCACTACCCCAGCGACGTCGCAGCCGGCGCCCTGCTCGGCTACCTGCTGGCGCGGCTGGCGCTCGTGGTGGCCTGAGCGACACGACGGCCGGGCGTGGCCCACGGACATCCGCGCACCGTCAGTCAGTCGTGTGCGTCACCACCGCAGCCCCCTGGCGGCGCGGATCCGCCGCCGCGATGAGCGTGCCGTCGGCCTCGCGCAGCACGGCCCCGGCGCCGCCGAAGAACATCGACAGGGCGTCGAACTGCCGCCAGGGCATGGGCACGGCGTCGAGCGGCAAGCCCGGCTCGGCGGCGGCCTGCCAGGCGTCCACCACGCGCTCGACGTGCAGGCGCGGGGCGGCCAGCGCTTCCTCCAGCGACATCCCGAGGCGCATGAAGTTGAGCATCACCTGCAGGAGCGCGGTGGTGATTCGCTCCGCTCCCGGGCTGCCCAGCACGAGCACCGCGCCGTCCACGCCGCGCGCCACCGTCGGCGACATGTTCGAGGCCATGTGCTGGCCCGGCTGCAGGCCGTGAAATCCGCGCGGGTTCAGCTCCAGCTCGCCGAGACAGTTATTCAGCCAGATGCCGGTGCGCGGCACGAGTACCCCCGACCCGTAGCCGGAGGATGCGGTAATCGCGCAGCCGAGTCCGTCCTGGTCCAGCGCCGAAACGTGCACCGTCGACGGTGAGCGGCGGCCGCCCGGGTCGCCGCCGCTGCGCGCCCAGGCGAGCAGCGATTCCAGCGCGGCATCCGTCGCCAGGTCCAACGGCAGCGTGCGCAGGAATTCGAACACCTCACGCTGGACGGTAGCCAGCCTGGCCACTGCAGCAGCGTCCCAGGCGGCCGCCGGGGTGCCCCCCATGCGCGCCAGCATTGCCGCCAGGGCGGTGCCACCGACGGCCGGCGGCGGCGGGACTGCGATCGACCAGCCGTCCACCTGGCAATGTGTCGGTTCGCGTCGCTGCGCCCGGTAGGCGCGCCGGTCGCGGCGACCGAGCAGCCCGCCGCCGCCCTGCACGCAGGCGGCAATCTGGTCGCCGAGCCGGCCGCCATAAAAGGCCCCGGGACCTTCACGCCCCAGCGTCTCCAGCGTGTCCACCAGGCCCGGCACCCGGATGGTCGCCCCGGCCGGCAGCAGGGCGCCATCCTCGTCATGAATGACGGCGGCGCTCTCGGCTTGCCAGCCGAAGATTTCGCGGTGGCTGTACTGCAGCCAGGTGTGGGAAGCGCGTGACAATGGAAACCCGTCGCGAACCTGGTCCGCCGCCGTGGCGACCAGCGCGTCCCAGGGCAGGCTGCTCCAGCCCGCCGCAGCTTCGCCGAGCGCCGCGACGGCACCGCCCACGCCCACCGCACCGTAGCCCACGACCGTCTCCATGCCGCCGCCGTAGTCGAGGCTGACCGGCCGTCCCGCCGCACCGAAGCGCAGTGCCGGCTGGCCGAGCCCCGGCATGACGATGCCACCGTCGATGACCACGGGCGGCTGGTCTGGGTGCCAGACGGTGACGTAGGCGGCCGCATCCAGCCCGACGATCGCGGTCTCGGTACACAACGCCGCCAGGGCGGCGGAGATCGCCGCATCGACGGCATTGCCGCCGGCCGCGGCCGCAGCGGCGCCGGCGCGCACGGCGAGTTCCGACGGTCCTGCGATCCCGACCGCCCGGCTCATTCCTCCCGGGTCCCGAAATGCTCGCTCAACATGGCCGGCTCAACGCTCCTGCTGCCCTGACGCGCCTCAATCTAACCCAGCAGGCGAATTACTGCCCAGGCGCCGAAGGCCAGCGCCGTCGAAGCGATGGCCAGCAGGCCGAGCAGCGCCAGCACGATCGCCAGCGCCAGGCGGCGCTGGCGGCCCGCCACGGCTACCGGGTGCTGCGCCCATTCGGCCAGCAGCTCGGCGTTGCGACGGTTGGCCTTGTAGGCGACGTCGAAAATGGTTCCGGCGACGGGCACGGCGCCGACGATGGCGTCCACGCCGATGTTCGCGAGCATGCGCACGATGACCAGGCGCGGCGCGCCGGCGCGCAGCGCGGCCAGCACGATGTAGCCGCCGATCAGCGCACCGAGGGCATCGCCCAGCCCCGGCACGATGCCGAGCAGGGCATCGAGCCCGAAACGGATCCGGGTGCCGGGTATTCTCAGCGCGGTGTCCAGCCACCGCGCCAGTCGAGCTACATGACGCAGTCGGTGAGTCGCACCGGAGATCTCGGTGCCGCCGGCATCGCCGGCCTTAATCGGACCACCCGCCGGCGAGGTATTTCATGCAGTCGGACAGCGTGCGCAATTCGATGCAGTCCTGCGGGGGAATGTCCAGGCCGGTCTCGCGCGCCAGCGCCTGTAAAAACCGTTCCTCGTCCAGCGTGAACTGCTCTGCCAGCGGCCGCTCCGGCTCGATCGGGCGGTCTCCGACGTCGCCTGCGGCATGCTCCAGGGCCCGCAGCACCGCCGCTTCAAGATCGCGCTCGTTCATCGGCCACCTCCTCGACTTGCCGTCGGCCGGCCACTGCGGACCGCGCGCTTCGCCACGCGGCGTTGCCAGCTTGCCATCGGCAAGTTTAGCTCCGCTTGATGCAGGTCAAGGCCGAAGGCTGGCCCGGCAACCATCTTTAGGGTGCCTGGCGGGGTTGCATATTAGTAGTTTCTAAATTAATATCCTCGGCCATCAGAGTTTGGCGCCCCGCACGGCGCACCGGCGCCGGCGGGTCCCCAGGGAGGCACGGAATTGAAACAGGCATTGCTGGAATTTGCGCTGCGTCGCCCGCGGACGGTCTACCTGCTCGCGCTGCTGCTGACGGTGGTGCTCGGGCTGCAGATCCCGC